>NZ_JARGEE010000079.1:0-27513 GCF_033794485.1 Streptomyces sp. MB09-02B | reverse complement strand
GTCGGTGTTTTTAAGGGACAGCCCTCCCCCCTTTTCGCCCCGTACTTGTCGTCGACCAGTTCGAAGAAACCTTCACGCTCTCCTCCGACGAGGCGGACCGGCGGACGTTCGTGCAGTTGCTCAGTGCGGCGTGCACGCCCGGGGAGGAGGGCGGTGCGGCGCCCGTGGTCGTGGTGCTGGGGGTGCGGGCCGATTTCTACGAGCAGTGCCTCGGCTATCCCGAGCTGGCGGACGCCCTGCAGCACCGGCACATGGTGCTGGGGCCGTTGACCACGGCGGAGTTGCGGGAGGCGGTGACCGGCCCGGCCAAGGCCGTGGGGCTGGAGCTGGAACCGGGGCTTGCGGAGCTGATCGTGCGCGAGGTGAGCGCCGACGGACCGCGCGGGGCGCACGACGCGGGCGTGCTGCCGTTGCTGTCGCACGCCCTGCTTGTGACCTGGCAGCGGCGGAAGGCGGGCCGGCTGACGCTGGCCGGCTACCGGGCGGCCGGCGGTATCCAGGGCGCGGTGGCGGCCACCGCCGAGCGGGCCTGGTCGGGGCTGGACCCGGCGGCCCGTGCGGCGGCGCGGCTGCTGTTGCTGCGACTGGTCCGGCTGGGCGAGGACACCCAGGCCACCCGGCGCCGGGGCACCCGGCGGCAGCTCGCGGACGGCTCGGCGGACCCGGAGAAGACCGAGGAGTCTCTGGAGGCGATGGCCCGCGCCCGGCTGCTGACACTGGACGCGGAGACCGTGGAGATCACCCACGAGGCGTTGCTGCACGCCTGGCCGCGCCTGCGCGGGTGGATCGACGAGGGCCGCAACGACCATCTGTTGCGGCAGCGGCTGGAGGAGGACGGCCGCGCCTGGGAGGACTCCGGGCGCGATCCCTCGCTGCTCTACCGGGGCTCACGGCTCGAACAGGCGCACACCTGGGCGAAGTCCACCAGGGACGCCGGGGACACTGGGCACACCGATCGCACCGATCGCACCGATCGCACCGATCGCACCGATCGCACCGACGGTGCGGACGGCAAGCACAGGAGCGGCGGCAAGCACGGGGGCAGCGCCAAGGAAGAAAGCCGCGCCAAGGACGAGAGCCGCAGCAAGCAAGGGAGCCGCGCGAACAGGAACACCAAGAACCCCGGACACACCGGCAACGCCTTCCTGACCCGCAGCGCCGTGGAGTTCCTGGCCGCCTCGGTCCGGCTGCGCCGCCGTACCGTCCGGATCCGGCGGAGTGCCGTGGCCGCGCTGGTGGCGTTCGCCCTGGTGGCCGTCGGCTCGGCGGTGGTCGCCTGGCAGCAGCGCAACGACGCGGTGTTCGAACAGGTTCTCGCCCAGGCCGATCGGGTCCAGTACTCGGATCCGTCGCTGTCGGCCCAGCTCGACCTGGTGGCGCACGAGCTGCGGCCCGACGACGAGGGCACCGGCAACCGGCTCGTCTCGATCGTCAACGCGCCCCTCGCCACCCCTCTCCTCGGCCACGGCGGTGCCGTCTACCTCACCTCATTCAGCCCCGACGGCAAGTACCTGGCCACCGCCAGCTACGACCGGTCCGTGCGGCTGTGGGACGTGGCGGACCCGTCCCGTCCCAAGGCCCTGGGCAAGCCCCTCACCGGGCACACCAGCTGGGTGAGCAGTGCGGTCTTCGCACCGGACGGCCGTACGCTCGCCAGCGCCGGTGACGACGGCACGATCCGTATGTGGGACGTGCGCAACCCGCGAGCGCCGCGCGCGCTGGGCGCACCGCTGACCGGGCACGACGGCACCATCTTCCTCATCGCCTTCAGCCCGGACGGGCGGACTCTGGCGTCCGTGGGCGAGGACCACACCGTACGGCTGTGGGACGTGAGCGACCCGGCGCACGCGACGGAGCTCGGCGCGCCCCTCACCGGGCACAGCGCTCCCGTACGCGCCGTCGCGTTCGGGCCGGACGGGAAGACACTGGCGACCGGGGGCGACGACAACACGATCCGGCTGTGGGACGTGGCCGTTCCGCGTGCACCGCGCGCGCTGGGGACCGTGCTCAAGGGCCATACGAGCCTGGTGCACTCGCTGGCCTTCAGTCCCGACGGGCGGACGCTGGCCAGCGGCAGTTCGGACAACACCGTCCGGCTCTGGGACGTGGCCGAGCCGCGCCGGGCGCGCGCGCTGGGCGCGCCGCTCACCGGGCACACCGGCCCCATCTGGTCCGTGGCGTTCAGCCCGGACGGCAGGACGCTGGCCGCCGCCAGCGCGGACAGCACGGCGAGTCTGTGGAACGTCGAGGACCCCGCGTACCCGTCGCAGGTCGGCGAGCCGCTGGCCGGGGCGAGCGGGGAGATGTTCGCCCTGGGGTTCAGCCCGGACGGCCGGACCCTCGCCACCGGGAGCGGCGACAGCAAGGTCCGGCTGTGGGCGTTGCCGACCTCGGACATGGTCGGCCGCAACGGGGTGTTCCGGCCGGACGGGCGGGTGCTGGCCACCGCCGGACACGACGGCCGGATCCGGCTGTGGAACGTGGCGGAGCCCGGCCGGCCGGTGCTGCTGGGGAAGGCGTTCACGCTCAAGGACAGCGGCAATCGCTCGCTGTCGTTCTCCCCCGACGGCCGCACCCTCTCGATCGTGGCCGGAAACCGGGCGCTGTATCTGTGGGACGTCAGCGACCCGGCCCGCCCGGTCCTGCGGGGGTCACCGCTCGAGCTGCGGATCCGGTACACGGACGCGCAGGCGTACAGCCCGGACGGGCGGGTCCTGGCCACCTCCTACGGCGACCACGACGTGCGGTTGTGGGACGTCAGCGACCCCTCGCACGTCGTCCCGCTCGGCAAGCCCCTCACCGGACACAAGGGTTACATCCTCGCCCTCGTCTTCAGCCCGGACGGCCGTACGCTCGCCAGCGGCAGCGCGGACGGCACCATCCGGCTGTGGGACGTGGCCGACCCGGCCCGGTCCACGCGGCTCGACGGGCCCCTGACCGCCCACCGCGGCGCGGTCAGCGACCTCGTCTACAGTCCGGACGGCAGGACGCTGGCCAGCGGCGGTGGCGACGACACGGTCCGGCTCTGGGACGTCTCCGACCCTCGCGCAGCGACGCGCCTGGGCGCGCCGCTCGTGGGTCACACGGAGGCGGTCGTCTCGCTGACCTTCAGCCCGGACGGCCGGACCCTGGCCAGCGGCGGGAACGACAGCACCGTCCACCTCTGGGACGTCTCCCGCCCCGCCGACGCCTCCCCCATCGGCCGGGCGATGAGCCCCAACGCCAAGACGGGCCAGTTCCTGTCCTTCAGCCCGAAGAGCGACATGCTCGGGGTCTCCAGCGGCGCCGACACCGTACGGCTGTGGAATCTGGACGTCGACGACGCCGTACGGCACATCTGCTCGTCGACACGCGGGGTGCTCACACGGGAGAAGTGGGACGAGTATTTGCCTCGGCTGTCGTACGAGCCGCCCTGCGAGGGCGCCTGACGGGCCGCTGAGCAGCGTGTTCGCGGCTGCCACCCGGTCCGTTCCGGCCATCCGGACGGGACTGGGGGCGAGGTGGACGGCCCTGTGGAGCCGCGTGATCCCGATCACAACTTGTCAACGCTATCGACCAGTCGGCTCCCGTCGCGCGAACAGCCTTGTTAGCCTTGGCCATAGCCCGGTCGCTGGTGCATCCCCCGTCGCCAGCGACCGGGCCCTTTCATGCCCTCCGGGCCTACGCTCGTCCGGCTGGCCCGCTCGCCCACTCCTCCGCTCCCCCCCGTTCCGCTCAGCCGTTCCAGGCCTCGTCGTACGGGTCCTGCGGCGCCTTGACCGGCTTGGTCGTGGTGACCCGGAGGTAGGGGACGGCGGTGCCGTTGAGGGGGTCCTCGGTCCGCTGCGGCGTGTAGGTGCCGGTGACCTCGATCCAGGTGTCGGGCTGGAGGACGACGGGCAGCTCGCCGGTGAGGGCGATCTTGACGGGCTGGGCGTCCGCGGCACAGCAGTTGAGGGCCATGCGGACCAGGTACGGCTTGCCGGAGTCGTCGAACGCGAGGAAGCCCGTGACCTTGAGCGGGCGGCCCGCGAGGGCGCGCCCCTTGTCGTAGACCGCGCGGCCCGCGTAGTCGGCGACGCTCAGGCGGAGGGTGCCGTCGGCGGGGAGTTTCGGATAGCCCCAGGGCTGTTCCTGGAGGGCCGTGCCGGTGCGCATCGCGGTGTAGGAGCCGGCGGCGGGCGGGGCGACGAGGACGAGGGCGAGCAGCGGGAGGACGAGCAGCCAGGAGACCCGGGGTTCGCGGTGGGGGTGTGACTCGTCGGCATGGGCGGGCGGCTCGGCCTGTCGCTCCTGCTGTCGCGCCCGGCGTTCGTACCAGAGCGTGGCGACGGCGGCGGCTATGAGGACGATGCCCGCGCCGATCAGGAGGGGGCGCAGGCCGGCCTTGACGTAGCGGAGGTAGAGGTCGGTGAAGCCGGCGTGCAGCAGGGCTCCGCCGGTGAGGAAGAGGACGACGGTCTGGGCCTGGCGGTTCACAGCAGCACCGCCCCGACGAGGGCCGACACCAGGATCGCGAGGGCGAAGGTGGCGGGGGCGAAGCGGAGCGCGAAGGCGCGGCCGAAGGTGGCGGTCTGCATGGCGAAGAGTTTCAGGTCGATCATCGGGCCGACGACCAGGAAGGCCAGCCGGGAGGTCAGGGAGAACTGGGTCAGGGAGGCCGCCACGAACGCGTCCGCCTCCGAGCAGATCGACAGCAGTACGGCCAGGACGGCGAGGGCGAGGATCGCGATCACCGGGTTGTCGGCGGCGGCGTTCAGCCAGCTCGCCGGGACGACGGCCTTGAGCGTGGCCGCCGCCATCGCGCCGACGACCAGGAAGCCGCCCGCGTGCATCACGTCGTGCCGCACCGAGCCCCAGAACGCCGCGCCCTTGCTCTGCCCCTCGTAGGACGGCCGCTCCGGCGGGCGCATCCACTCGCCGCGGCCCAGCCGTAGCCACAGCCAGCCCATCGCGCAGGCCACCAGCAGGCTCGCCACCAGCCTGGCCAGCACCATCTCGGGGTTCCCCGGGAAGGCCACGGCGGTGGCGGTCAGCACGATCGGGTTGATCGCGGGGGCGGAGAGGAGGAAGGCGAGCGCCGCCGCGGGTGTCACGCCCCGGCGTACGAGGGCGCCCGCGACCGGAACCGAGGCGCACTCGCAGCCCGGCAGTACCACCCCGGCCACGCCGGCCGCCGGGACCGCCAGGGCGGGTCGCTTCGGCAGCGCGCGGACGAAGAACGACGCGGGCACGAACACCGCGATGGCCGCCGACAGCAGCACCCCGATGACCAGGAACGGCAGGGCCTGCACGACCACCGCGACGAACACGGTCATCCAGCTCTGGGTCACCGGTGCGGAGAGCAGGCCACGCAGCGGGGCCTGCGCCACCACCGCGAGAACCAGCAGCATGGTGAGCAGCAGGGGTGGGTCGAGATGCCGCCCGCGGTGCGGGGCTTCTTCCTTGGTTGTGGCCACGGGGGACGGTACCTCCGTAGGGAACGACTGTGCCGAGCGGGCCTGTTCGACCCTTTCCTCCCATACGGCGCCCGGCCCGGGGTTGCTCACGGTCCCCGGACCCCATTTTTAGTAATGGGATCCATTTTCATGTAGCGTTCCGGTCCATCACACCATCACCCTGTGGAGGAGGACCCCATGGCCGTACCCAAGCGGAAGATGTCCCGCAGCAACACCCGCCACCGTCGCGCCCAGTGGAAGGCGAGCACGCCCCAGCTGGTGCCGTTCACGGTCGACGGCACCACCCACCTCGTACCGCAGCGACTGCTGAAGGCGTACGAGCGCGGGCTGATCCACCCCGAGGGCTGAGGCCGTGACCACGCTCCGGGGGCGGCTGCCCGTCACCGTCCTGTCCGGGTTCCTCGGCGCGGGCAAGACCACCCTGCTCAATCATGTCCTCGGCAACCGTGAGGGGTTGCGGGTGGCGGTGATCGTCAACGACATGAGTGAGGTCAACATCGACGCCGCGCTCGTGCGCGGGGGCGAGGCGGCGCTGTCCCGCACCGAGGAGCGGCTCGTCGAGATGACCAACGGGTGCATCTGCTGCACCCTGCGCGACGACCTGCTGGAGGAGGTGGACCGGCTCGCGCGCGAGGGGCGTTTCGACTATCTGCTGATCGAGAGCTCAGGGATCAGCGAACCCATGCCCGTCGCGGCCACGTTCGCCTTCGCGCGCGACGACGGGGCCACGCTCGGGGATCTCGCGCGGCTCGACACCATGGTGACGGTCGTCGACGCGGTCAACTTCCTGCCGGAGCTGGCAGGCGGGGACGAGCTGGTGGCGCGGGGGCTCGACCAGTACGAGGACGACGAGCGCACCGTGAGCGATCTGCTCATGGACCAGGTGGAGTTCGCCGACGTGATCGTGCTGAACAAGACCGACCTCGTGGACACGGCGACCGCCGAGCGGCTCGCTGCGACCCTGGCGCGGCTCAACCCGGCGGCGCGGATCGTGCCGGTCAGCCATGGGCGGGTCCGGATCGAGGAGGTGCTCGGCACGCGGGCGTTCGATCTCGAACGGGCTCAGCAGGCGCCGGGATGGGTGCGGGAGCTGAACGGGGAGCATGTGCCGGAGACCGAGGAGTACGGCATCTCGTCGACGATCTTCCGGTCCGAACACCCCTTCCATCCCGGGCGGTTGTGGGACTTCGTGACCGAGGGGCTCGACAGCGGCGCGTTCGGGCAGGTGCTGCGGTCCAAGGGGTTCTTCACGCTCGCCGGGCGGACGGGGGTCGTCGGGCTGTGGTCCCAGGCCGGGTCGGTGGCCCGCTTCGAACCGACCGCGGCGCAGGACGAAGAGGCCCCGTTCGCGCAGGAGTTGGTGTTCATCGGAACGGGGTTGCGGGTGGATGCCCTGCGGGCGGCTCTCGCCGGGTGTCTGGTGACGGAGGACGAGGGCGGGGGCGGGTTTGGGGTGGCCCTGGATGATCCGTTTCCGGCGTGGGATGTGCACGGGGTTGTGTGCGGGTGAGGTCGTCTGCGGGTCCGGTGGGGGCTGGTCGCGCAGTTCCCCGCGCCCCTGAAAAAGCAGGGGCTGCGCCCCGTGCTTTTCGGCCCGAAAGGCCGTAGGCCTTTCAGGGGCGCGGGGAACTGCGCGAGAAGCCCCGCCGGCCGGCAGCCGACCGACCCGGCCCCAGACCTACTCCCCCGCCCGTCTCCCCAACAGCTCCGCCAGCCCCCGCCGCGTCGCCGCCAGCACCACCCGGTCCTCGGCCCGCAGGACGTACGTGGGCGGCAGGTCCCAGATCAGTCCCGAACCCGGCGCCGACCCAGGCGCCCGCTCCGGACCCGGCTCCCCTGAGGCCGCCGTGTCGAGGGCCAGCACCCGCCACGCCCCCGCCCGGAACGCCTCCGCGACCGTCCGGCCCTCCAGGCGCCGGTGGCCGCGGACCTCCACGGCGGCGAAGAGGAGCACACGGCGCTCGACGGGGATCGCGCCCAGGATCTGGCGCCCCATCATCGCGCCGGCGAACGCGGGCGCGGCGAGGTGGGTGACGCTGCGGCTGCGGGTGAGTGCGCCGGGGTGCGCGGCGCGCAGGGTGCGGTAGACGGCCGTGGCGAAGTCGTCGTCGTAGAGGCGGAGGACGACGCGCAGGTCGGGACGTACGGAACGGGCGTACAGGCCGGCTTCGAGGTTCGTCGTGTCGGAGCTGGTGACCGCGAGGAGGGCGTGGGCGCGGTGGATCTTGGCGGCCTCCAGGACGCCCTCCTGGGTCACGTCGCCCAGGATGACGGGCACCCGTAGCCGACGGGCCTCGGCGAGACCGCGGGCCTCGGGGTCCTCCTCGACGCAGACGACCGGGATGTGGAGCTCACGCAGTCGGGCGAGCACACGGGTGCCGATCTTGCCGAGCCCGAGGAGGACGACGTGTCCGGACAGGCCGCGCGGCGGCTTGCGCAGGGCGGTGCCGCTGCGGAACGTGCCGAGCGCCTCCAGCACGGCGGCCAGGAGCACGGGCAGGAGGAGTAAGCCCATGAGGCCGGAGAGGAGTTGGAGGATCTGCCGCGCGTCGCTCTGGTCCGTCGCGGGGTCGGCGATCCCGAAGAGGTCGAGGAGGGTCGCGTACGTCGCCTGGAGCGGATGCTCTCCGGTGATCACCATCTGGGCGACGGCGAGGGCGAACACGCACCCGATCATCCCCGCGAGGGACCACCGCAGCCGCCGCGAGAGCAGCGAGCCCACGGCCCCGAGCGGAGCGCCACCGGACCGGCCGGGCGGCAGTGCGGGGCCCGTGTAGCGGACGGTGTCGAGGACGACGGTGCCGCGCCCGGTGGCCTCCGCCACCGCCCTTTCGTCGGGCAGGAGTTGGGGACCGCGCTCCCCGCTGCCCTCGGAACCCTCGGTTCCGGCTGGGTCGTTGGTGGTGGCCGACAGCAGCGCGAGGGTGCACAGACCTCCCGCGCCCTGGCCCGCGCGGCCGGGCGGGCGTTCCACGGCCCTGAGCATCAGTCCGTCCGTCTGGACGACCTTGCTGGTCCCGGCCACGGCGGTCGCGGCCAGCGCGGGCGCGGCCGTGTCGGCGTCGGACAGGACGGTCGTCGAGGCGCCGAAGCCGTCGACCCCGTCGGCGGCGGTGCCGCCCGTCGCCAACGCCGAGGCCTGGTCCAGGAGTTCCTCGATGTGCTGGCCCAACCTGCGGTTGTAGAGCCTGAGGACGAGCCGCAGGCGCGGGTTGAGGCGGCGGGCGGTGAGGGCCGCACGGATGTTGGTCTCGTCGTCGTCGTACACGAGGGCCAGGGCGGCGGCCCGTTCCACCCCGGCCTCGGCGAGCACCGCCTCGGTGGCCTCGGTGGCCTCCAGGACCCGCTCGCCGCCGTTCCGGAAGCTGTTCCCGCGGGTTCGCTCGCCGGCCGGGTCGCCCGTCCGGTCGCCGGTCCGGTCTTCGGCGTTCGGATCGCCGTTGCCCGCCGCCCTGTTGACGACTGCCGTCACCCGGTCGAGGAGCGCGGCGGCGGTGCGGGCGCGCCCGACGACCGGCCGCGGGGCGATCCGCGCGGTGGGCGGCACGACGAGGGTCACCTGCTCCCGATACACGGTGCGCAGTTCGGCTGCGAGGCGGTGCGCCAGTCCGTCGTCCCCGCAGACGACCATGTGCGCGCCGGGGTCGGCAGGACCGGGCTGTCGGCCGAGACCGGGCTGTCGGCCGGGACCGGTACGGCTGTTGGCTTGCGAAGGGCTCCCCACGAGGCAGAAGACTGCCTCATCGACACGGCCGGTTCCCCAGTGATCCGGATCACAGTTGCCGGTTGAGTGCGACGGCGGGTGGAAATCCGTACTCAAGAGGGACGGGATGACGGCGGTGTCCGGATGCGAGGATGGGGCGCCATGACCGCAGGGTGGGGTACGCGCACGACACGCGCCGCGATGTTCGCGGCCGTCTGTGTGCTGCTCGCCGCCCTGGGACACGTGTTGATGTCGGGCGGTCATGTCTCCTGGTGGGCCCTGGCCGTCGGGGCCGCCGCGACCGGTGCGGTCGGCTGGCGCCTGGCCGGACGTGAGCGCGGCCTCCCGCTGATCACGTCCGTGGTGGTCGCCGCGCAGACGGCCCTCCACTGGGGCTTCGAGCTGGCGCAGCCGTCGGGCTCCGCGGGCGCGGACACGGTGGCGGTGACGGTGACGGTGACGGACGCGGTAGCCGTCGGCGCGATGGACATGGGCTCCGCCCACATGAATCACACCGCCCACATGGGCCCAACCGGTCACATGGACCCGACCGGTCACCTGGGCCATGTGGACCCCAGCATGCCTGGTCACCTCTTCGACGGCTCGTCCGCGTCCTCGTACGGCATGTTCGCCGCGCACCTGCTGGCCGCGCTGCTGTGCGGTCTGTGGCTGGCGTACGGCGAGCGCGCAGCCTTCGCGCTGCTGCGGGCCGTGGCCGGCTGGCTGGCCGCACCGCTCCGGCTGGCGCTCGCGCTGCCCGTCGCGGCGTCGCGACCGCGGCCCCGGGTACGGCGCGGCCGCACGAACCGCTCGCCGCGCCGGCTCCTTCTCGTCCACGCGATCGCCTCTCGGGGCCCGCCCGCCGGGACCGCTGTCAGCTGACGACAGCCGGTGACCCGGGGCAGCCACCACGGCTCGCTCCCGGGCTTCGGCCGTACGCCGCCACACATGCGTGCCGTACGGCCGACTTCCCTCCCCACCGGACCACCGGACCACCGGCCCCCGGACGCGTTCCCATGTGCCGCGCACGGCCGCGCACGTCCAACGCGCGCGTCCGCGCACGGTCGGCGACCGTACGGCCAAGCGGCTCTCACGTGCCCATGCCGGTCGATGGATGGTCCGGGTCCCGGACGACCCGAGAAGGACACCAGGTGATCACCCTTACTCCCCCGCCCGCGTCGGTCCCGCGCGCCTCCCGGTCCACGACCGACGAGTCCATAACCGCCTGGGCGCTCGCCGCGCGCGGCGGCGACCCGGAGGCCGTCGAACGGTTCGTCGGCGCGCTCCACCGTGACGTCCAGCGGTTCGTCGCCCACCTCTGCGCGGACCCGCAGGCGGTGGACGACCTCGCGCAGGACACGTTCCTGCGGGCGCTCGGCAGCCTGCACCGGTTCGAAGGCCGGTGCTCGGCCCGTACGTGGCTGCTGTCCATCGCCCGCCGGGCGGTGACCGACAGCTTCCGGTACGCGGCGGCCCGGCCCCGGCTGTCCGACGTACCGGACTGGCGGCTGGCCGTCGAGCACGCCCAGCCGCGCGGACTGCCCGGCTTCGACGACGGCGTCGTGCTCGCCGATCTGCTGGGCGCGCTGCCCGACGAACGGCGTGAGGCGTTCGTCCTCACGCAGATGCTGGGGCTCTCCTACGAGGACGCGGCGGAGCTGACCGGCTGCCCCGTCGGGACGGTGCGGTCACGTGTGTCACGGGCGCGGTCCACGCTCCTGCGGTTGCTGGCGGCGGCGGAGGGGGCACGTGAGGAGGGCGCGTTGGTGGCGGCGGCCTGAGGTGGATCCGTCCTAGTCCTAGTCCTGTTCCTGGTCCTGTTCCTGGTCCTGTTCCTGGTCCTGTTCCTGGTCCTCGCCCCCGCCGCCCCTACCCGTCCCATCCCCAGGGGCTGCGCCCCTTCGACCCGCTGGGGTGTGTGGGCGGGTGCGGGTGTGTGGGGGTTCTCGCGCCGTTCCCCGCGCCCCTTTCGGGCGCGGGGTGTCGGCGGTCTCAGGGGCGGCCCCCCAGGTGCCGTTCCGCGAAGTCCAGTTCCAGGCGGAGCTGTTTGATGCGTTCGTCGACGACCAGGGAGCCGTGGCCGGCGTCGTAGCGGTAGACCTCGTGGACGGCTGAGCGGGCGGCGAGGCGGTCGACGTAGTTGTCGATCTGGCGGATGGGGCAGCGGGGGTCGTTGACACCGGCCGAGATGTAGACCGGGGCCTTCACCGCGTCGACGTAGGTCAGCGGGGACGAGGCCTCGAAGCGCTCGGGGACCTCCTCGGGCGTGCCGCCGAGGAGCGTGCGGTCCATCGCCTTGAGCGCCTCCATCTCGTCGTGGTACGCGGTGACGTAGTCCGCGACGGGGACCGCGGCGATGCCGAGCGTCCAGGCCTCCGGCTCGGTGCCGAGGCCCAGGAGGGTGAGGTACCCGCCCCAGGAGCCGCCGGTGAGGACGAGACGGTCGGGGTCGGCGAAGCCGGAGCCCACGGCCCACTCCCGGACGGCCGCGATGTCCTCCAGCTCGATCAGGCCGACCCGGTGCTTGAGGGCGTCGGTCCAGGCGCGGCCGTACCCGGTGGAACCGCGGTAGTTGATGCGGATCACCGCGTAACCGTGGTCGAGCCAGGCGGCCGGGCCCGCCGCGAAGGCGTCGCTGTCGTGCCAGGTCGGGCCGCCGTGGATGTCGAAGACCGTGGGGTACGGGCCGGACACGCCCGCCGGGCGCTGGACCAGGGCGTGGACGCGGCCCCCGGGGGTGTCCACCCAGACGTCCTCCACCGGCACCGAGCCGGGCGACTTCAGCCCCGGCGGGTCGAGGACCACCTTGCCGGTCGTGGAGCGGACGACCGGCGGTTCGGCGGCCGAGGACCACAGGTACTCGATGCTGCCGTCGGGTCGGGCCGTGGCCCCCGAGACCGTCCCTCGCGGGGTGTCCACCCGCTCCAGGGCGCGGGTCGCCAGGTCGTAGCGGAACAGCTCGCTGCGGGCCTCGAAGCTGTGGGCGACCAGCAGCGCGGAGCCGTCCGGATACCACTCGGCGCTCAGGTCGCCCTCCAGCCGGTCGGCGAGCCCTAGGTCGGTCTCCTCGCCGGAGACCACGTCCCAGACGAGCGGCTCCCAACGGCCGCCCCGCTGATGGCCGATGAGCAGCCGGGTGTCGCCGACGACGGGGGCGAAGCCCAGCACCTCCAGCCCCAGCTCAACCGTGCCGCCCTTGGTGTCGTCGAGCTCGGCGACCGCCGTGCCGTCCGGCCGGACCACGCGCAGCGCCGAGTGCATCGCGTCGCCGTGCTCGGTGTGCTCGATCGCGATCAGCGAGCCGTCGTGCGAGAGGTCGCCGACGCCTGCCGACTCACGGTGGCGGTAGATCTCGACGGGGGCCTCGCCCCGCCGGGACAGGTGGATCGTGGAGCCGTCCTCGTCGGTGGAGCGGCCGACGACCGCCGTACGGCCGTCGCGGCCGAGGGCCAGACCCGCCGGGTACGACGGCTCCAGGCCCGGGGCACCCTCCTCGTCCGGACCGCCGTCGAACGGCTGGCGCCGCCAGACGCCGAACTCGTCCCCGTCCTTGTCGTCGAACCACCAGATCCACTCGCCGTCCGGTGAGAGCACACCGTCCGTCGTGCCGTTGGCCCGGTTCGTGACCTGGCGCTGCTCGCCGGTGGCGCGGTCCCACGCGTACAACTCGTACGTGCCCGTGGCGTTGGAGACGAACAGCGAGCGGTGCGGCGCGTCCTCCGCCCAGTCCGGCAGGGACACCCTCGGTGCCCGGAACCTCTTCTCCCAGTCGGGCATGGACCCGCTCTGCTGCTGCGGGGTGGCCCCGTTGCTCTCAGTCATGGCCCCATATTGCCCCGCCCGCACGACAATGCGCCGACGAGGTCCCCAGCCTGTGGATAACTTCGGTCGCCGCGGGGTCGGCCCGGGCCGATTGTCAGTGCCCGGGTGCAGACTTCCCGCATGACCTCAACGACACGAAAGACGGCCACGGGGACGACCGCGGTGACTGCTGCGGGGACGACTGCGGGGACGGCTCCGAGTACCGATCTGCGGGGGACCGTCGAGCGTTTCTGGGCCACCGCCGAGGGCCGGGACTGGGCCGCGTTCGCCGAGACGCTGGCCGAGGACGTCGTGTACGAGCTGCCGCAGACGCGGGAGCGGATTCGCGGCCGGGAGCGGTACGTGGAGTTCAACCGGGAGTATCCCGGTGACTGGCACGCCCGGATCGAACGCATCGTCGCGGAGCCGCGGCAGCCGGGACAGCCGGGACAGCGGGAGCAGGTCGTCAGCTGGACGCACGTCACCGTGGGGCTGGAGGAGATGTACGCGATCTCGTTCTTCACGGGGGACGAGGACGGCCGGATAGTCGCGATCACGGACTTCTGGCCCGAGCCGTACGAGCCTCCGGCCGGGCGTGAGCACCTCGTCGAGCGGTACTGAGGGGGCGGTCGTGAGGGCCTAGGAGGGGCGACCCCGGGGCCGGGGGCCCGGCGCGGGCACCGTACGGTGGAAGGCGTGTACCGGTTCCTGCTGACGCCCCGATGGTGGGGGATCAACGTCTTCGTGCTGCTCGCCATCCCGTTCTGCGTGTTCATGGGGTCGTGGCAGCTGAGCCGGTTCGAGGACCGGATGCAGGACCACCGCGCGGCGACCGAGCGGATCGACCCGGCGGACCGGGCCCCGGCGCGCCCGCTGGACGAGCTGCTGCCGGTGGACAAGGAGACCTCGGGCGAACTGGCCACGGTGAGCGGGCGGTACGGCGAGCAGCTCCTCGTGCCCAACCGTGAGCTGGACGGCCGGACCGGGTTCTACGTGCTGACACTGCTGCGCACCGACGAGGGCAAGGCCCTGCCTGTCGTACGGGGCTGGCTGCCCGGAGCGGCGGACGCCGACCGGGCCCCGGCGGCCCCCTCCGGCGAGGTCACCGTCACCGGTTCGCTGCAGGCCTCCGAGACACCGGGGTCGAACGGCGTGCCCGTCCAGGGCGGGCTGCCGGCCGGACAGACCTCGGCGATCAGCGCGGCGGCGCTGGTGAACCTCGTGCCGGACGACCTGTACGACGCCTGGATCACCCTCGACAAGGCCGACTCGGGCATGAAGGCCGTCCCCGCGACCGCGCCGCAGGACACCGGGCTCGACCTCAAGGCCTTCCAGAACCTCGGCTACACCGGCGAGTGGTTCGTCTTCGCCGGCTTCGTCGTCTTCATGTGGTTCCGCCTGCTCCGCCGCGAGGTCGAGTTCCTCCGCGACGCGGAATTGGGGCTGCTGCCCGACACCGCCGACCGAGCCGACGACGACCGCTCCCGCGAAGCCGAACCGGCCCCGTAGGGCCGACGGGGCGCACGCGACCGGCCCCCTAGGACCGGCCGGGCTCACGCGACCGGCTCACGCCCGACCGCAGGGGTCGCTCCTCCCAGGGCCTCACAGCCCTGTCGGGAGGCCCCCGCAGCCTTGCCGCTCGCTGGGCGGGGTGGGGTGGGGTGCCGCCCCGGGCCGTCAGCACTGCCAATGGGCCCGTCAGGACTCGTCGGCCAGGCCCGTCAGGCGCCCGCCGACAGATCCGTCAGACACTCGCCAGCAGGCCCGTCCGGTAGACCACGCCCGCGCAGGCGTTGCTGATGGCTGTCGAGAAGGTGGCGATGCCGCCCTCGGTGGTGTGGGAGACGAGGACGCTGCCGTCGACGACGCCGTCCTCGGTGAAGAGCTGGGTGGAGACGGAGTTCGAGCCGTCGGTGGTGGCGCTGGGGGTCTCCTCCCCCGTGGGCGTCGGGTCCGGTGACGGATCCGTACCGCCGGTGCCGCCACCGGTCGTCCCGCCGGTGGTCGGGCAGGGCTCCGACGGAACCCAGGCGAACCGCACCTCGTAGGCCGCTCCCGGCTCCAGCACCAACTGGGTCAGGGACAGCGACGGATCGGGCAGTCCGGCCGCCGCGTCACCGGCGACATGGGGCGAGACCATGATCTTCGACCCGTCCGCACCACCCACCGGGCTGGCGCTCACAGCACCCCCGCCGGTGACCGTACAGCTCGTGCCCGAGATGTTGGAGACGCGGAACGAGCCGTAGACGGCTCCGCCGGAGTCCGGTGCGTTAACGCTCCCGCCACCGCCGAGCTGGGCCGTCGTGCACAGCGTGGTGGCAGCGGCCGTCGGCGTCGCCTGGGTGCCGCCCGTGGAGCCGCTGCTCTGGCCCTTGCCCTTGTCGTCCTTGTCCTTGTCCTTGCTTTTGCCGGGTTCCTTCGACCCCCCGGAGGGGCCCCCCGACGAACCGTTCCCGCCGGTCTGGCCCTTGGACTGGTTCTCGTTCTCCTGCTTGTGCGAGCCGTTGCCCATGATGGAGGTGTTGACGTCGGAGCCCGTGGAGTTGGAGACGTGCACGAGGGCCGGGATCGCCGTGCCGATGAGGAGCGCGGCGGCGGCCATGCCGACGACGGCCTGGCGCTTGCGGGTCCGCCGCGCCGGTACCGCCCGTCGCAGATGCTCCAGGGTGCCGTCCTTGGGTTCGATCTCCGACACCGCCTGGTGCAGCAGATTGCGCAGCACCAGCTCGTCGGAGTCGAACCCGCCGATGCCCTTCGCCCCGGAGCCGTTGAGCACCGAGCCGTTCAGCACCGAGCCGTTGAGCGCGGTGCCGTCCGGTGCCGAGCCGTCGGGTGCCGAGCCGTCGCGTGCCGAATCGCTCGTACCCGCGCCGTCCGGGGCCGCGTCGTCCGTACCCGGGTCGGCGGACCGCGAGTCGTCGTCACGCGAGTCGTCGTCACACGACTCGTCCTCACGCGACTCGTCCGGAGCGTGGCCTTCGAGATCCTGGCCCTCGGGGTGGGGGCCTTGTTCTTCGGGGCCGTGATTCACAGTTCCGTTCCCAGCGTGCGATTGCGTTTCTTCGTGCTCCTCGAGCCCGCGCCCCCCGACGCGCCCGTCCCGCCCGCGCTGCCCCGCGCGTTCGTCCCCGCGCTCCTCAGCGTGTTCGTCATCGTCCCGGCGCCCCCAGGAGGCACGCCTCCGGGCACCGAGCTCGTCCCGACCGTCGCGCCCGTCCCGACCGTCGCGCCCGTCCCGACCGTCGCGCCCGTCCCGACCGTCGGGTCCGTCGCGCCTGTCGGGTCCGTCGTCCTTGCCGTGCGTGCTCATGCGGGCGCCTCCATGGCGACCCGCAGTGCCGCGATGCCCCGGGAGCCGTACGCCTTCACCGAGCCCAGCGATATGCCGAGCGTCTCGGCGACCTGGGCCTCCGTCATGTCGGCGAAGTAGCGCAGCACGAGGACCTCGCGCTGCCGCCGCTGGAGCCCCTTCATCGCCTTGATGAGGGAGTCGCGCTCCAGCTGGTCGTACGCGCCCTCCTCCGCGCTCGCCATGTCGGGCATCGGCTTCGACAGCAGCTTCAGGCCGAGGATGCGGCGGCGCAGGGCGGAGCGCGAGAGGTTCACGACCGTCTGGCGCAGATAGGCGAGCGTCTTCTCCGGGTCACGGACGCGCTTGCGCGCGGAGTGCACGCGGATGAACGCCTCCTGGACGACGTCCTCGCAGGAGGCCGTGTCGTCGAGGAGGAGCGCCGCGAGGCCGAGAAGCGAGCGGTAGTGAGCGCGGTAGGTCTCGGTGAGGTGGTCGACCGTCGTACCGGAGGCCGGCACCGTCGACGTGTCGTCCGCGCCGTCGCGCTGGTTGGGTATGCGGGTCGGCCGCGCCGCGGGCATCGGCGCGATCACCGGCATGCCGCCGGCCGAACCGGGCATGCGGGGACGGCGGGGTGGACGGAGGGCGGTGCCCCTCGTCTGTACCGCGGTGAAATCGAGAACCTCTGCCACGCCTGTTGGACCCGCATCCCCCCGTCGGGGTTGTACGAGACAGGCATCTCTTTTGCGTCAGACCGCACGCGTATCCGTATGGAACGTGCACCGGTCGGTATGGCGGCCGCGACCGTCGGCACGCAGCGCGCAGCCGTCGGTACGACCCACCGAACACCGGACAGCGCGTCGAACGCCCTCATGCGTACCAGCTCTTCCCCTATGCCCCAAGTGTTGGCGCCCAGCCCCGCCGAAGGGCGCCCGGTAAAGACGCTCCCCGTGCGCCGCGCGGTTGCGGCGGACGGGGAGAAAAACTCTCGATCACCGGGAGGCCTGAATCAACCCGGAGATCCGGCGACGGCGCGGGCGGAAAACTTCCGCGTGCGGCACCGCCGACTCGAAGAACTTACACGCCACGACCGACAAGGGCCGAGGCGGTGGGGTCGGGGGTGCGCTGTGGGTGGCCGGGTGCGTCGGGTGCGTTGTCGGGTGCGGGTGCGGGGGGCTTTTCGCGCAGTTCCCCGCGCCCCTGAAAGACCAGGCCCCGCGCCCCTGAAGGACCAGGCCCTGCGGGCCTGAAAGACCACGGGGCCGCAGGGGTGAAAAGCACGGGGCGCAGCCCCTGCTTTTCAGGGGCGCGGGGAACTGCGCGAGAAGCCCCCCCGGGCCGGCAGCCGCCGACGCACCCGAACCCCCGAGCTCCCAGGCGCCCTCGGCAAGCAGACCTACGCCGACTTCATCACCAGCTCCGCCACCTGCACCGCGTTCAAGGCGGAGCCCTTGCGCAGGTTGTCGCCGCAGACGAAGAGTTCCAGGGCCGTCGGATCGTCGAGGGCCCGCCGTACGCGGCCCACCCACGTGGGGTCCGTGCCGACCACGTCGGCCGGCGTGGGGAACTCCCCCGCGCCCGGATCGTCGTAGAGGACGACCCCGGGCGCGGTGGCGAGGATCTCCCGCGCCTTGGCGACGGTGACCTCGCCCTCGAAGCGGGCGTGCAGCGTGAGGGAGTGCGCGGTGACCACCGGCACCCGTACGCAGGTCACGGCCACCGGCAGTTTCGGCAGCCCGAGGATTTTGCGGGACTCGTCCCGTACCTTCATCTCCTCCGAGGACCAACCGTCCGCGCGGAGGTCCCCGGCCCACGGCACCACGTTGAGCGCCACCGGCTCCGGGAACGGCCCGGTGTTGTCGCCCACGGCACGCCGTACGTCACCGGGGGTGGTCCCCAGCTCCGTACCGGCGACCAGGGCGATCTGCTGGCGCAGGGTCTCCACGCCGGCCCGTCCCGCGCCGCTGACCGCCTGGTACGAGGAGGCCACCAGCGCGCGCAGCCCGAACTCGGCGTGCAGCGCGCCGAGCGCCACGATCATGGAGAGGGTCGTGCAGTTGGGGTTGGCGATGATCCCGCGCGGCCGGTTCCGGGCGGCGTGCGCGTTGACCTCGGGGACGACGAGGGGCACCTCCGGGTCCATCCGGAAGGCGCCCGAGTTGTCCACCACGACCGCGCCCTTGCCCGCCGCGACGGGCGCCCAGCGCTCCGCGATCTCGTCCGGTACGTCGAACAGCGCGACGTCGACCCCGTCGAAGACGTCCTCGGCGTCCTCCGACAGGGCGACGACCTCGACCTGCTCCCCGCGCACGGCCAGCTTGCGGCCGGCCGAGCGCGGGGAGGCGATCAGACGGATCTCGCCCCAGATGTCCGCGCGGTGGGACAGGATCTGGAGCATGACGGTGCCGACGGCCCCGGTCGCGCCCACGACCGCGAGCGTCGGCCTGCCGGTGCGCCCGGCATCGACAGCCATCAACGACCGCCGCCTCCGTGAATGAGGGCCATCAGCGACCGGTGCCCCCGTAGACGACGGCCTCGTCGCTGTCGGAGTCGAGCCCGAAGGCGGTGTGCACGGCGCGCACGGCCTCCGGCACGTCGTCGGCGCGGGTGACGACCGAGATACGGATCTCGGAGGTCGAGATCAGCTCGATGTTCACACCGGCGTTGGACAGCGCCTCGAAGAAGGAGGCGGTGACGCCCGGGTTGGTCTTCATCCCGGCGCCGACCAGGGAGATCTTGCCGATCTGGTCGTCGTAGCGCAGCGAGTCGAAGCCGATGCCGGCCTTGTTCTTCTCCAGCGCGTCGATGGCCTTGCGGCCCTCGGTCTTGGGGAGGGTGAAGGAGATGTCCGTCAGCCCGGTCGTCACGGCGGAGACGTTCTGGACCACCATGTCGATGTTGACCTCGGCGTCCGCGATGGCGCGGAAGATCGCGGCGGCCTCGCCCGGCTTGTCCGGGACGCCGACGACCGTGACCTTGGCCTCGGAGACGTCGTGGGCGACTCCGGAGATGATGGCGTGCTCCACCTTGTGGTCCCCTTGCGACTCTGGCTTCTCGTTGCTGACCCAGGTGCCCGGCAGTCCGGAGAAGGACGAGCGGACGTGGATCGGGATGTTGTAGCGGCGGGCGTACTCGACACAGCGGTGGAGCAGCACCTTCGAACCGGACGAGGCCAGTTCGAGCATGTCCTCGGAGGAGATCCAGTCGATCTTCCGGGCCTTCTTCACGACCCGCGGGTCGGCGGTGAAGACGCCGTCGACGTCGGTGTAGATCTCGCAGACCTCGGCGTCCAGCGCGGCGGCCAGGGCGACGGCGGTCGTGTCCGACCCGCCGCGGCCGAGGGTGGTGATGTCCTTCTTGTCCGCGCTGACACCCTGGAAACCGGCGACGATGGCGATGTTGCCCTCGTCCAGCGCGGTCCGGATGCGGCCGGGCGTGACGTCGATGATCCGGGCTTTGTTGTGGACCGAGTCGGTGATGACGCCTGCCTGGCTGCCGGTGAACGACTGGGCCTCGTGGCCCAGGTTTTTGATCGCCATGGCCAGCAGCGCCATGGAGATACGCTCTCCGGCGGTCAGCAGCATGTCGAACTCACGCCCGGCAGGCATCGGTGACACCTGCTCGGCGAGATCGATCAGCTCGTCCGTCGTGTCGCCCATCGCGGAAACGACGACGACCACCTGGTGGCCGTTCTTCTTCGCTTCCACGATCCGCTTGGCGACGCGCTTGATGCCCTCGGCATCGGCTACGGAGGAGCCTCCGTACTTCTGCACGACAAGGCCCACGTGCGCTCCTCGCTCCGTTTCAGTCCCTTATCCGCACATACACACGCACTCACACGTGCTGCGGCGGTCGGCTCAGTCTATCGAGCGGTCGAATATCCCTTCCCTGGTACCGCATGGTGAGATGTCCCGCTCACCCTTTGATCACCTGGGTTTTCTCCGGGCCGTCCACCGGTTTCGCCCGGCTTCTCGCCCCGGAGCCTCGACCGCTCCGGGAACGTCCCTGCCCAGGTCCTCGCCGAACAGTCGACGCGGACGGGGAAAAGTGCCTGGAGTCACACCGCTGCCCACCGAGGACCCTTCCGGCGACGGAACCGCAACTTTCAAGCACTAAGGTCATGGCCGTGCGCGTACTTCTGGTGGAAGACGACGAGCCGGTCGCCGAGTCCCTGCGACGAGGGCTCCTGCGATACGGCTTCGAGGTGCAGTGGGTCAACACGGGCGGTGCGGCGCTGTCGTACGACGGCCCGTACGACGTCGTCCTCCTGGACCTCGGGCTGCCCGACACCGACGGCCTCGACGTCTGCAAGGCCCTGCGGGACCGCAGCCAGGTGCCGATCATCGTGATCAGCGCCCGTAGCGACGAGACGGACCGCGTGGTCGGGCTGGAGCTCGGCGCCGACGACTACGTCTCCAAGCCGTTCGGCGTGCGCGAGGTGATCGCCCGGATAAGGGCGGTGATGCGCCGGGTGCAACCGCGTGCCGCCGACGCGCCCCCCGCCGGCCCCGACCGCTACGGCCCCCACCTGACCGTCGACCGCAAGGCCGCGCGAGTCCACCTCGACGGTACGGAGGTGGCGCTCGCCCCCAAGGAGTACGACCTCCTCGCGTTCCTCACCGAGGAGCCGGGCGCCCTGATGTCGCGCGAGCAGATCATGGAGGCGGTCTGGGACGCGAACTGGTTCGGCCCGACGAAGACGCTCGACGTTCATGTGGCCGCACTGCGGCGCAAGCTCGCCGGGGCGATCACGATCGAGGCGGTGCGGGGGGTGGGATTCCGGCTCATCGTGAACGAGGGCGCGGGTGCCGTCGGCAGCGAAGGCGCGGGCGCCGTCGGCAGTGAGGGCTCAGGCGCGTCATGATCCGTCAGCTCATCCGCAGCTACGTGCTCCTCGTGGCTGTGGCGATCGCCCTGTTCACCGTGCCGGTGGCCTTCACGCTCACGGATCAGCTGCGGAGGGACACCGGCCAGGCCCTGCAACGCGAGGCCAGGACCATGGCCCAGCTGCTGGGCGCCGGTGACACCGCGTCCTGCGCGGCCCTGGCGAAAATGGCCGGGGCCTATCCGGCCGACGAAGAAGAGGTCCAGGTCACCGCGACCAACCGGTGTGCGCAGGAGAGGCTGCGGGAAGCGACGGCGGACGCGGCGCTGACCGAGGCCCTGGAGCACGGCACGAGCACCGTCGACTGGGGCTCCGACTTCATCTGGGGCGACGACCTCGTGGTCACGGTGCCCGCCTTCGAGGGCTCGCCGGACGGAAAGACCGAGACGGAGGACGTCGTCGGCGCCGTCCGTATCAAGTTCTCCACCGAGGACCTCACGGCCCGGCTCTGGCAGATCTGGGGCTTCCGGGCGGCGCTGGCCGTCCTGGTGCTCCTGGCCGCCGCGGTCATCGGCGCGTTCGCCGCCCGGCGCCTGACCGCCCCGCTCCGCCAGCTCAACGAGATGGCGAGCAAGATGAGCGACGGGGACCTGACGGCCCGCTCCCCCGTGACAGGCCCCCAGGAGACACAGACCCTGGCGCGGACGCTGAACCAGGCGGGCGAACGCCTCGACACGCTGATCGCCTCGCAGCGCATCTTCGTCGCCGACGCCTCCCACCAACTCCGCACGCCGCTCACGGCGTTGCGGCTGTCGCTGGACAACATCGCGGACGGGGTGGACGACGAATTCGTCCGGGAGGACGTGGAGCAGGCCACCGCCGAGGTGGTCCGGATGAGTCGCCTGGTCAACGGGCTGCTGGTGCTGGCGCGGGCGGAGGCGAAGGTGACGGCGGCGGAACCGCTGTCCCTCCGGGAGATCATCCAGGAACGTCTCGGCGTGTGGAGACCGGCCGCCGACGAGCGCGGAGTCACCATCACGCTCAGGGGGAGTGCCGACGGCCGGCCGCTTGTGCTGGCCAGTCCCGGTCATCTGGACCAGGTCCTGGACAACGTGCTTTCGAACGCCCTGGAGGTCTCGCCGGACGGTGCGACGATCACGGTCTCGGTGGAGACCCGGGGCGACGAGGTGGTGCTGTCGGTGCTGGACGAGGGGCCCGGTATGTCGGACGCCGAGAAGTCCCGCGCCTTCGACCGCTTCTGGCGCGGTCAGGGCCTCACCGGGAAGTCCGGGTCGGGCCTCGGCCTCGCCGTCGTCAAGCAACTCGTCACCGACGACAACGGGACCGTGGCCCTCAAGGACGCGCCCGGGGGCGGGTTGTGCGTCGCGCTCACGCTGCGCGCGGCGCGGCACGGGGGTGGCTGAGCCGGGGGGTGGCTCAGCCGGCCTTGAGTGGCTGGGCCGGGGGGTCGAGCCCAGCCACGACTTGGGGTCCGGCCGGCGGATCAGCCCTCGGGCATCGCCGACGAGTGGTGGTTCACGATCTTCCACACGCCGTTCCGCTTCTCGTACTCGTAGGTGTAGCGGGCGTCGACGCGCTTCTTCTCGCCGGTCTTCGGGTCGGTGAGGATGAAGTAGTACGAGCCGGTGTCGATCGCGGAGTTGCTGTCCAGGACGTTGATGATCGTCTTGGTCTTCTTGCCGACCGGCTTGTTCTCCAGGAAGTGGTTGAAGTAGTCGACGATGCCGGCGCGGTCGGTGCGGATCTTGTTGGAGACGGTCGGCAGGAGCACCGCGTCCTTCGCGTAGCGGTCCGCGACCTTCTTGGAGCTACCGGTCTGCAGCGTCTTGTTCCAGCCGTCGAAGAGCGCCGCGATCTCCTTCTTGGAGGGCTTCTTCGGAGCGGCCTCGGCCCCGGCCATGCTGACTCCGGCGGTGACCGTGCCGGCGGTGACCAGTGCGGTGGCGGTGACGATGGCGGCGCGTATCCGGTTCTTGCGGGTCATCGCGATCTCCTGTGCGAAGTGTGGGGTGTTACTGCCTCCGCTTCGTGTGCGGTGGAAGTGACTCAAGATTCGCGCGACGCCGGTTAGGGGCTGTGCAGCGGACGTACAGGCCGCGGGCAAGGTTCGTACAGCATGTCCGGGAGGGGCGGAACGGGGGTCGGCGCCGGGCGATCGGCGCAGGGGTCGGCCGCAGGTGGAGCGGCGTGGGGATCGGACCGACGTCAGTCGGCGTCGTCCGGCGCGGGGGCGGCAGCGAGGCGGCGCACGTTCCTGCCGATCTTCGAGTCGCCCAGCGACCGCAGGGAGTCCTCGTTCACCCCGGCCGCCAACTCCTCGGCGTGTGCGTGCCGCCCTGCCCTGCGCAGCAGGACGACGTGGTAGGCGCGGACGAGGAGGGTAACGGGTGAGACGTCTCCCAGATCCCGGCGGGCCAGATCGACGGCCCGTGCCGACAGGTCGACGGCCCGCTGCCGGTCACCGCTCGCGGAGGCTGTCCGCGCCCGGTCCAGCAGCCGCAGGGGGTCCTCCGGGTCGTCGTCCGTGGATCCGCTGAGGGACCACGCCTGGCGCCGCTCCGGTTCGGCGGGGGACTGCGCCGACGGTGTCCCGTTTGGCGCGCCCGGCGTGTTCTCGTCGGGCCGACGGTCCGCGCCCAGAATCCGCCGCGCCTGCGGGGCGTGCGCGAAGGTCGCCCCGAGCGCGCGTGTCCGGTCCTCCGCCTCCTCCAGCGCGTCGGACAGCTCGCTCCGCGCCCGGACCGTGTCCGGGTGGTCCGGGCCGAGCAGACGCTCGCAGTCGGCCAGGGTACGGAGCCTCAGGTCCAGGGCCCGGTCGACGTCCCCGGTCATCAGACAGCTCTCGGCCAGGGCCCCCCGAGCGAACCTGACGCCCTCGTCGTCGGGGTCGAGGGCGCGCAGCGCGGCCGCGAGCCCTCGCTCGCACAACGCCACGGCACGCGGACCGGGTTCGTTGATGACGAGCAGCAGACCGGCGCTGGTGAACAGGGTCGCGGTGTCCGCCGTGTCCTCCTCCTGCGGATACCGTGCCGCGAATGCCTCCACCTGCGTCGCCCACACCCGTCCCTCGGGCCGGAGCACGGCCCTCATGTCGGTGTCGTCCCCGTCCTGCCACCTCGGTTCGGCCAGGACCAGCACCTGGACGGCGACTCGACGACCGCCGGCGGTGTGGACCTCGTTCCGATGAGGGTCGCCGGGGTCGGTCGTCCGGGTCACGGCCTGCACCAACCGGTGCACCGAGATCGTCCCGTCCCCCAGGGTGATCATGCTGTGCGCGGCCAGCCGTCTGATCGCCTCGGTCGCCTCCAGCGGGTCACCCGGCAGTTCGACGTACCCGCGCGGAACGCCCTCCGAGCCCAGCCACGCGAGGATGTGCAGCAGCATCAGCGCCTTCGGCGTGTCCGCGAGCCGGTCCAGGGTCACGCGCCAGACCCGGGCGACGGTCCGTTCCGCGTCACCGCCCTCGGGGCCCGAGGCGTACAGGCTCGCGGGGCGCCGCGCGAGGAGCTCCCGGTACGCCCTCGGCGTGATCCCGGCCTCGCGGCAGTACGCGGCAGCCTGGTCGACGGCCAGAGGCAGGCACCCCAGCTCGGCGCAGAGTTCCTCGACGCCGTCCGTCGAGCCCTCGTAGATGGTCGTGAACAGTTCCACGGCTTCGTCGGGTGCGAGCACATCCAGGTCCAGCGTGCGCGCGATCCCTCGCCAACTCGTCGGCCCCCTCCGTGTGGTGATCAGGAAACGGCCTCTCGGAGCCCGATCCAGCAGAGTCCTCACATCGGCCGGGTCGTCGACGTTGTCCAGGACGAGGAGCCAGCCGTCGTGGGCGGAGAGCCACTGGAGCGTACGTTCCCGGAGGGCCGCCTCCGGGAGGGTACCGGCCAGCGCGGGTGTCAGGGCCCGGCCGAGATCGGCGAGCCCCGAGTCCAGTTGGGCCCGGGACTCGGCGGCGATCCACCAGACGGGGTTGACGTCGGCGCCCCGCCCGGCGGCCCATCGCGCCGCCAGCGTCGACTTACCGACCCCGCCGAGCCCGTGCACGGCGTGCACCACGACCCCACCGGGCGCCTCGAACGCCTCGTCCAGGAGAGCGAGTTCACGCTCCCGCCCCACGAAATGCCCGGTCCGCCCGGGCAGATATCTCACGGGCCACGTCACATCCCCGACCGTGAGCGCCTCGGCGGGCAGTACGGTGCCCTGTTCGACCTGGACCTGGGTGGCGAAGTCACCGGTGGCCACCTGCCGGATGTCCCGTCCGGCCGCGACGGCCCGCTCCCCGGATGCCTCCACCGAACGCCCGCCGGACGCCTCGTCCCCCGCCGATGCGTCTCTCACCGTTCGCCCCCCCTCCGCGCACGACCCGTGTGACCCATCATGGCGGGGAGGCGGTCAGTCCGCGTACTCCTTGAGGTGCTCGGTGTCGAGGCTGATGTTCACCGGGTCGGGCAGCTTGACCGTGGCCCCGAAGGCGAACTTCTCCTCGTGCCGGTAGCGCCCGCCCTCCGGCTGGTTGAACACGACGACCGAGCAGTCGTCGCGGTCGATGAGGAGGTAGACGGGGATGCCGGCGGCGGCGTAGCCGTCGGGCTTCTCGACCCGGTCGCGCTGATGGGTGTCGGAGTCGTGCGAGGTCACCTCCACGACCATGAGGACGCCCTCGGTGTCCGACCAGTCCCCATGTCCCATCGGGAATCCGAACGGCGCGAGCAAGCCGTCCGGGCGTGCCCGCCCCTTCCGGTATTCCTCGACCTTCATGCCACGATCCCCGTAGAGCCACAGCTCGGGACGGTGTTGCATGCACAGCCGCTGCAACCAGGCGACGATGTGGTCGTGATTGCCATCGGTCACCGGCTTGACCTGGACCTTCCCGTTGATGAACTCCAGCCTCACCATCTCGGGGGCATGGCGTTCCAGTTCCTCGAACTCCTCGACGGACATCTGCGGCCGGTGCTCGGTCCTGGGGGTCATGGCGTCGCCTCCTCGACTCCATGGTGCCCTGACCGGCACGTCCTGCACGCTCATACGCCCCTCCCGTCCGCCGGGTCGCCGGCGAGACCGCTCCGCGTCATCACTTCCAGCGCCCCAGACGGCCCGCCCGGCGCAGCTCATCCACCCGGGCCGTGACGTCCACGACCTCGTCGGCGCCGGGCAGGCCACCGGCACGCGGGGCGGGGAGGAAGGTGTCCGGGACCGGCGTGTCCACCGACATCGGCCCGTCCGCCTCGATCTCGGCAAGACATTCGGGACACAGCCCGTGCACGATCTCGACGGTGAGCTCGTCCGCGTCGCAGAGACCACAGGCCATGATCACCCGGGTCACACGAGCACGCCGGGCCGCCTTCTGCCGCAGCTTGGCCTTCTTCGGACGCGGCGACGGGGTCGGGGGCATCTTCTTCTCCAATCGTTTGCGGGCGAATCCGCCCGGGTTGGTGACTTCCGACGGCAACCCGTCGGTCAGCGCCGTGGTGACGTCCTGCGGCGTCGCCCCTCGCGACAGCCACTGCGTGACCAGGGATTCGAGGGAGTGGCAGTCGGCTTCGGACAGCGGCATACGGGGATCGACGGAACGGATGTCGGCGAGGGTCTGATACGCGGTGCTGGGCTCGCCCCCCGAAGCCGGGCTCGGGGCGGTGCTTGCAGTCGGGGTCGGGGTCGGCTCTTCGGGCGTCTCGTCGGCGGGCTCGTTCTCCTCGACCCGGGCCAGCCCCGACTGGTAGTGCTCCGTCACGTCCCTGCCGTCGCGCTTCCGTGCGAAGTCCGCCCACCACTCCACGGACCTGGGCGTGCGCGACCAGTACGTCCGCGTCACCCAGCGCATGGAGCCTTCCTCGATGGTGATGTGCTCCTTGATCCAGCGCAGATGCCCGGCGCGCACGAGGCGACCCGCCGACGTGCGTACGGCTTGCTGGCCGTAGTGAGGGTGTTCTGCCGCGATCACCTTGTGGCCCATGGCGTGGCCGTCTTCGAGATGGTCGATGAAGACGGCGATCTCGGCGTCGCGGGGGCTCAGGTGTGCGAAGTTCGGGTCCGCGTGCGGGTCTTCGTCACCCACGGAGCGTTTTCCGTAACCCGTCTTGGCCATCGGGTGGGACGGGGAAGGCAGGGCAGCACTAGGCTGGGCGTAAGCCACGATCGAGTCCTGTCGATCCGTAGGTCTAGGCCCTGGCACTGGTGTTGGCGCACCGGCCGGGGCCGATCTATGTGGTCAGATGCCGCGAACCTAGAGCGACTTTACGTTCCGAAGCAAGTCGATCACAGAACGTCACCCTTTCGGGTTACGCCCCTTCAACTCACGTACAGGCTTGGTTGGTTGGGTTGGTTTTCAAGTCTTTCCCAGAGTCTTGGAAACCCATGGGAAGAGCTCGGGTCCCGGGGCTCAAGCTCCGGGCTGACCTGCGGCGATGAAGGCGGCCCAGGCGGGGGCGGGGAGGGTGAG
>NZ_JARGEE010000799.1:0-1864 GCF_033794485.1 Streptomyces sp. MB09-02B | reverse complement strand
GGATCGGGGTTGCTCTCGGGATCATGGGGGGCGTGTTGGTGCTGGTGGCCGGTGGGGTGTTCCTGGTGAACCGGAAGTGGCCTGTGCGGGCGAAGAAGTAGCGGCGGTCCGGGAGCGTCTGACTGGTTGTTGTCGGACGCGGGGTTCCGGTGCGTCGCGGCTGGTCGCGCAGTTCCCCGTGCCCCTTACGGGGCGCTGTTGCCGGCCGGGGGTGCCAGGTCCCCTGTGTCCACGCTCTCCTTGCTGCCCTCCGCCGTCCACGCCGCGCAGTACAGCAGCAGCTTGGTGGTGAGGTTGATCCAGAGGAGCAGGGCGATGGGGACTCCGAAGGCGCCGTACATGCTCTTCGAGGCGACGCCCTGGATGTAGCCGCTGAGGAGGAGCTTGAGGAGTTCGAAGCCCACGGCTCCTATGAGAGCGGCCACCACGAGGCGACGGCGGGGCGGGTGGACGCCGGGGAGCAGGGTGAGGACGTAGAGGAGCAGCAGGAAGTCGGCCAGCACGGCGACGGCGAACGCGGCGACGCGCAGGAGGATGCCGCCCCAGCCGTCGCGGTCGATGCCGAGCTGGTCGGCGAACCGGCCGACGGCCCAGGAGGCGGCGGCGGAAGCGGCCAGCGAGACGAGGACCGCGCCACCGAGACCGACCAGGAGGCCCGCGTCCTTGCCCTTGGCGAGGACGGGGTTCTCGTCGGGGTCCTCCTTCTCCCAGACCGCGCGCAGACAGCCGCGCATCTCGCCGACCCAGCCGATGCCGGTGAACAGCAGCAGCGCGCCGGCGATGACCCCGACCGTGCCGGCGTTGTCGACGAGACCGGCGATGTCGAGCTGGTCGGAGATGCCGGGGACCTGCTCGGTGAGCCGGTCCTCCAGCTCCCGCTGCTGGTCCTTGCCGAGCGTCGCCGCGGCGATGGCCGCGGCCAGGGTCAGCAGCGGGAACAGCGCCAGGAAGCTGATGAACGTCATCGCCGCGGCCAGCCGGGTCCACTTCGCCCGCTCCAGCCGCTCGTACGACCGCCACGCGTGCGTGGTCATCAGACGCTCCACCCAAGGACCCACCCCGGGGAGCTTTTTCAGCCAGTCCATGATCCGAACTCTGCCCCAGTCGTCGTCACCCGATACCGGGTACCCCCACAGGGGTCCACGCATCCCCTCCTGACGTCACTGTCTCCGGCGCCGCCGCGTCCCCCTCACCAGTCCGCCACCGCCAGCGTTGACGACGTACACGGCGGCGGCACGGGCCGTGAAGAGGGCGGAGACGAGGGGCAGTTGGACGAGCGCACGCGGTGTGAAGAGCTCCCCGGCGGCCCGCGGGCGCGGCGACGACGAGGGTGTTCTTGATCCATTGCCGGGGGCGAGTCGTCCGGAGGAGCCCGTGGACGAGGCCGGCCTTCGGGGGCTCCTGTCCGGACGTCGTCCGGCGCTCCAGGACCAGGGCGGGCCCGGCCGTGGTGCGCCCTGCCACCGTGCGCTCAGCCATCACCACTCACCACTCCGCGCGCGCCCCACTGTGCCGTGAGCGCCCCGAGGGCCACGCCCGCGCGGCGGACAGCAGCAGAGAAGCGCCCAGGACTCCGTGAGCCACGACGGCGACCGCCGCCGCCGCCGAACTCGTGTGCGATCTGGGGAAGGAGTGCCGTCCGACCGTGCGGACCAGCGGCTCGACGTGTGCGGGACGCGGCCGTCGTACGACGCGCTTGAGGGGGACCGGGCCGGAGCTACGGCAATCTTGAACGACATCCCCCCAATCACCCATTTCGGTGAGGCGACAGAGCGGCCGTGCCTACGTGCCCGACTCCTCCGCATACGCGGCGATACGGTCGCGAGCATGCCAGCCGACGCCGCCCCGACCTCCCCGGCTCCCC
>NZ_JARGEE010000798.1:0-1874 GCF_033794485.1 Streptomyces sp. MB09-02B | reverse complement strand
TTTTTTTTTTTTTGTTGGGCTCGGGGATGTGTAAAAGGGACAGGGGCGGACGGGGGCCGTGGGGTTCGCCGATCGGGCCCGCCGCAGAATGGAGGTATGGCGGGTTCGGTGGAGCGGGCGAGGCACTGGCGGTACGCGGAGCTGCCCGGGGTAGACCTGCTGCGGGCGAGCTATGTCGAGAAGAAGTTCGTGCGGCACACCCACGAGAGCTTCGTGATCGCGGCCATCGCCGACGGTGTCGAGGTGTTCCACCACGGCGGCGCCGACCAGTACGCGGGCCCGGGCAGCCTGGCCCTCGTCAACCCGGACACCCCGCACACCGGTCGCGCCGGCGTGCCCGAGGGCTGGCGGTACGGCGCCGTCTACCCGCCGCCCGACGTGGTGGCCGAGATCGCCGCCGAGACCACCACGATCCGCGGTACCCCCGGCTTCGTACAGCCGGTGCTCGACGACCCGTACGCCGCCGGTCTGGTGCACCAGGTGCTGCGGGCCGTCGACGAGGGCAACGCGCTGGCCGCGGACACCCTGCTGCGGGTCGCCGTGACGAGACTGCTGCGCCTGAACGGCGGGCCACTGCCCCAACGCCCCGTCCGCACCGCGGGCACCTCCGTCGCGGCACGCGCGCGTGCCGTGCTGTCGGAGCGGATGGCCGACCCGCCGACCCTGGAGCGGCTCGCTGCCGACCTGGGCACCAGCCCCTTCGCGCTGCTGCGGGCCTTCCGCGCGGCCTACGGCATGCCACCGCACGCCTGGCTGACCGACGCCCGCGTCCGGCGGGCGCGGAGCCTGCTCGACGTGGGCACGGCTCCGGTCGATGCCGCCGTCGCCGTCGGCTTCACGGACCAGCCGCACCTCAACCGCCATTTCAGCCGGATCGTGGGCGTGCCTCCGGGGGCCTACCAGCGCGAACGCATCGGTGGTTCCGGCAGCGGGCGTGAACGGGGGGAGGAGGACGCCCGCGGAGGCACGGACGGCGCTCGGGGGCGCAAGAACGTACAAGACCGATAGCGCCGACGGCTCGTACCGTCCGGTGCGTGGTGACTGAACAGACACGTCTCTCGGAGACATGGGACGACGGTGGCGGTACGAAGCCCGACGGAGCGGTCGTCCGGGACGCCCTGGGAGTCGGGGTGGCCGTCGGCCTGTCCGGGTTCGCCTTCGGGGTGACCTCGGCCGGCAGCGGGCTCAGCCTGCTGCAGACCTGCGCGCTGAGCCTCCTGGTGTTCACCGGAGCCTCCCAGTTCGCCCTGGTGGGCGCGCTCGCGGCCGGCGGCAACCCCTTCACGGCAGCCGCGGGGGCCTTCTTCCTGGGCGTGCGCAACGCGTTCTACGGGCTGCGTCTGTCCCAGGTGCTCGCCCTCCCGCGCGCGGTGCGGCCGTTCGCGGCGCAGTGGGTCATCGACGAGACCACGGCCGTCGCCCTCGCCCAGCCCACGCGCCGTGCCACTCGTATCGGCTTCACCGTCACAGGCCTCACCCTCTACGTGCTGTGGAACCTCACCACGCTGCTCGGCGCGCTCGGCGCCGAGGCCATCGGCGACACCGGCGCCTGGGGGCTCGACGCGGCCGGACCCGCCGTCTTCCTGGCCCTCCTCGCGCCGATGCTGAAGACCGCCGGGGAGCGCGCCGTCGCCGGCATCGCCGTCGTCCTGGGGCTGGGCCTGCTGCCCGTCCTGCCCGCCGGAGTCCCGGTCCTGGTCGCCGCGACCGCCGCCCCGGCCGTCCTCTGGGCGGAGGGGCGCCGCGGTGGGGTCGGCGGTCCGTGGGTGGGCCGCAGGAGGGGTGGCGGTAGCCCGGAGGACGGGCAGGACGGCTGCGGGCACGGCCCGCAAGGCGGGGCACAGGGCGAGTGCGGCGGTGGGCACGGCCCACGG
>NZ_JARGEE010000797.1:0-1885 GCF_033794485.1 Streptomyces sp. MB09-02B | reverse complement strand
GTAGAGAGGAGGGGGCCGGGGGAACAGCGGCGGGGCATTTCGGGGTAATGCGGCCGTCCCACGTGGTGGAAAACACGGCCCGGAACGCGTTACCGCGCCGTAAGCTCACGGACATGCAGGTGATCCAGTCGACCAAGCTCGCCAACGTCTGTTACGAGATCCGGGGCCCGGTGCTCGAGGAGGCGATGCGGCTCGAGGCGGCGGGGCACCGGATCCTCAAGCTGAACACGGGCAACCCGGCGGCGTTCGGCTTCGAGTGCCCGCCCGAGATCCTGGAGGACATCCTCCGGAACGTCTCCAGCGCCCACGGGTACGGCGACGCCAAGGGCCTGCTCGCCGCCCGCCGGGCCGTCGTCATGCACAACCAGACCCTCGGCATCGAGACGGACGTCGAGCACGTCTTCATCGGCAACGGTGTCTCCGAGCTGATCGTGATGGCCATGCAGGGCCTCCTCGACGACGGCGACGAGGTCCTCGTACCGTCCCCGGACTACCCGCTGTGGACGGCGGCGGTCTCCCTGTCCGGCGGTACGGCCGTGCACTACCGCTGCGACGAGCAGTCCGACTGGATGCCGGACCTCGCGGACGTCGAGCGGAAGGTCACCGACCGCACCAAGGCGATCGTCATCATCAACCCGAACAACCCGACGGGCGCGGTGTACGACGAGGCGGTGCTGCGCGGGCTGACGGACATCGCGCGCCGCCACAACCTGCTGGTCTGCTCCGACGAGATCTACGACAAGATCCTCTACGACGGCGCCACACACACACCGACGGCCTCGGTCGCCCCCGACCTGCTGACCCTCACCTTCAACGGCATGTCGAAGGCGTACCGGGTGGCCGGCTACCGGGTGGGCTGGGTCGCGATCTCCGGGCCGCGCGCGCACGCCGACTCCTACATCGAGGGTCTGACGATCCTCGCGAACATGCGGCTGTGCGCGAACATGCCGGGACAGCACGGGGTGGTCGCCGCGCTCAGCGGGCGGCAGACGATCAACGACCTGGTGCTGCCGGGCGGACGGCTGAAGGAGCAACGGGACGTCGCGTACGAGCTGCTCACGCAGATCCCGGGCGTCTCGTGCGTGAAGCCGAAGGGGGCGCTGTATCTGTTCCCGCGCCTCGATCCGAACGTCTTCAAGATCAAGGACGACCGGCGGATGGTCCTCGACCTGCTCCGACAGGAGAAGATCATGGTCGTGCAGGGCACCGGCTTCAACTGGGCCGAGCCCGACCACTTCCGGGTCGTGACGCTGCCGACGGTGGGTGACCTGCGGTCCGCGATCACCCGGATCGGGAACTTCCTGGACGGGTACGGGCAGGCCTGACATCGCGCGCCGAGTACGGCGCACCGGGGACTTTCAGCACTTTCGGACGTCGCTCAACTTTAGACCGAATCTAAGATAGGCTGGTCGTCCGAGAGCGCTTGGAGGCCATCCCATGTACGAGCCGATCCGCACCAAGTCGGTCCACACGATGGCCGGCACGACCTCCTCCGACTTCCCTCACCGTTCGCGTGAGGAAGAGCTGGACATCCAGCTCGCGGGTCATCTGGCGGCGCTTCTGGCGGCGACGGACGAACTCCGCGCGCTGGCCCCTTCCGACGACCTCGACGCGGCCGCGGAGGCGCTCGCCGCGCGGGTCGCCCAGCTGAGGGGCGGCCGGCCTCCCGTACGCGTCGCCGCCGGCGGCGGGGGCGAGGGCGACGTGGCCGCACTGCACCGGAGGGCGCACGCGCTCGCGGGGCGGGCGCTTGTCGTCGCCGCGTCGCGGGCGGATACGGCGTCGGCGATTCTGGCGGCTTCGCGCATGGACGCGCATGCGGGTGTGCCGTTGGGCGCGTAGCCGCTCGGGGGTGCCTGTTTCGTCGCCGGGTGCGGGTGGGTGG
>NZ_JARGEE010000796.1:0-1742 GCF_033794485.1 Streptomyces sp. MB09-02B | reverse complement strand
GTGGGGGGAGCGTAGGGCCGGGAGCTTGGTGCGGGACAGGGGGATCACCGCCAGTCCGCGTTCGGCGGCGGAGAGCGCGTGTGCCAGGGCCAGGGTGCTGGCCTGCCGGTCCGTGGTGGCCATACCTCCATGTTCGTATGAGTGTTCGATAAAGGGAAGGGGGTTCGGGGTGCGCTTTCGGCCGTCGGAGGCTCGTTCGTGGGTCGGCCGGACATGTGCCGGAACGCTTCGCCCCTTGTCTCACTTGATCTTGCGGTCGCCAGGCGAGGTCATCCCGTCTGAACTGGGAGTTCCTTGATCCAAGGGGGTTTATCGACTTGTCATCACGCTTCAGGGGGAATGGGAGCTTCCGGGATGGTTCGCCGGGGATTCGGTGGGCAACTCTTGATTCGCGACGTCGAAGACCCGAAGACACGCACCGAGGCGGTCGGCCAACTGCCCCGGCGCAACCCGTACTTGTGTGAAAGGCCCTGGAGGAAATGCACATGGCAAGCATCCGTACCGCCCGCGTTCTCGCCGCCGTCTCGGCTCTCCCGCTCGCCGCCGCCCTGTTCACCGGCGTCGCGACGGCCGACAACGGCTCCTTCGCGGACAACGGATCGAACGCCGGCGTGGCGAACATCGTCGGCAGCGGTGTCGGTCACGACAACAACGGCAACTCGTCGACCTCGCAGCAGCAGGCGAACGGCTCGGGTGCCTCCAACCAGAACAACACCGCCCAGGTCAACGGCTCCGGCTTCACGGCCATCGACCAGGACAACGCGGTCGTCAGCTTCACCAACCTCTGGTGAGCCGGGCGAGGGCGGCCGGTCGGGCCGGGGGCGGACGGATGAGGTCGCCCCGGCCCCGTGGCCCCGCCCTCGGACGACGTAGGACGTGTGGGACATGTTTGTGGGGTGTGACACGCCTGTGAGGCGGTGCTTCGGCATCGCCGCACAGGCGTTTTCGGTTGCTGGTTGCTGGTTGCTGGTTGCTGGCGTGTGCCCGTGCGCGCTTGGGCCTGGGTCTGGGCGCTTCGCGTGACGCCGTCGCGTCCGCCGCGTGGCGCTGCCGCGTTCGCGTGCCCGCGCTGCGGTGTTCTTGACAGTCGTGGCGGCAGGCCCGCAATCTGACGGACAGTCAGCAAAACCGGAGGGGGCTGCGCCACGATGGTCGAGGACCTGTCCGTACGGCTCAAGGCCTACGAGGGGCGCGTGGCCGTCCTCGGCGGCCGTGGCAAGGATCCCGTCAACTCGCCCATGATCCGGCACTGGTGCGAGGCCATGGGGGACACCAGCCCCGCGTACACCGGACCGGACGCCGTCGCACCGCCGACCATGCTCCAGGTCTGGACGATGGGCGGACTGAGCGGCCACGAGACCCGCTCACCGGCGTACGACGAACTCCTCGCGCTGCTCGACGACGCCGGCTGTACCTCCGTCGTCGCCACGGACTGCGAGCAGGAGTACCTGCGGGCCCTGCGGCCGGGGGACGAGATCACCTTCGACTCGGTCATCGAGTCGGTGTCGGAGCGGAAGACCACCAGGCTCGGCACCGGGCACTTCGTCACGACCCGGATGGATGTGCGAGTGGGCGAGGAACTCGTGGGCACCCACCGCTTCCGCATCCTCAAGTACGCGCCGACCCACCAGCCAAGGAAGCCGCAGCCCAAGACGTCGCAACCCGAAGCGCAGCAACCCAAAGCGCCGCACCCCGAAGCGCCGCAGCCCAAGGCATCCCCTGTCCTTTATCAACATTTCCAA
>NZ_JARGEE010000795.1:0-1898 GCF_033794485.1 Streptomyces sp. MB09-02B | reverse complement strand
CCCCTACCCGTCCCATCCTCAAGGGGCTGTGCCCCTTTGACCCCCTTCCGGCCCCCTTCTGGCCCCCTTCGCCTTGGTTTTCGGGTGCGGGTTCGGTGGGGGCTTGTCGCGCAGTTCCCCGCGCCCCTGACAGGGCCTTCGGCCCTTCGGGCGGGCGGTTCCCTCAGGGGCTACAGGGTGGCTACAGGGCCTGGGGGAAGGTGAAGAAGCGGTTCGGGTCGTACTTCTTCTTCAGGGTGGTCAGGCGGGGGGCCGCTTCGCCGTAGTACGCCTTTTTCCAGTTGGTGAGGGTGGCGTCGGTGTAGTTCTGGTAGGCGGCGCCCGAGGCGTGGCGGATCATGGACTTGTGGGCCCTGTCGAGCCAGGACTGGGCCGCCGTGCCCGCGGTGCCGGGCTTCCATGAGGCGAGGTACTGGGCCAGCATCCGGGAGCGGCGGTGGACGAAGGCCGTGGCCGTGGGGGAGACGCGGTTGACCTGGCCGCCGAGGGCCGTGAGGGCGATGCTGCCGGCCCCGCCCTTCACGCCGGTGATCTGGGTCAGCAGGGTCTGGACGCCCGCCGACGAGATCGAACGGTCGAAGAAGTCCGAGCGGGCCGCGTACGTCTCCCGGCGCAGCGCGCCCTGCGGGGAGCGGCCCGGGGTCGAGCCGGGCAGATGGCACTTGGCGTCGGCCGAGAACGAGCCACAGCCGGCGTAGCCCTCCATGGCGTCCTCGTACGAGCGGCGCTTGAGGGAGACGCTGCGGGCCGGGGTGCCGACGCGGTCGGCGAGGCGGTCGAGAGCGTTCTCCAGGTCGCCGTACGTGCCGAGGGAGAAGGCGGCGACGGCGACGGTCGGGCTGCCGCCGTTCTCCAGGTGGCAGGAGGACCAGATCTCGTCGGGCTGGGTCGGGCCACACTCCTGCCACGCCTTGAGTACGGCGGCAGCCTTGGACCACGGCCAGGTGAGGTACGCGGTGACGCCCTGGCGGGCCGGGTGGGTCTTGAAGCGGAGCTCCGTGACCACGCCGAAGTTGCCGTTGCCCGCGCCTCGTAGGGCCCAGAAGAGGTCCTTGTTGGTGGTGGCGTTCGCGATCAGCTGTTTGCCGTCCGCCGTGATCAGCGTGGCCTGGGTGAGGCTGTCGCAGGTCAGGCCGTACGCGCGGGAGGTGACGCCGTGGCCGCCGCCGAGGGTGAGGCCGGAGACGCCGACGGTGGGGCAGGAGCCGGCGGGGATCGTGACGTCCTTCGCGGCCAGGGCCCGGTAGACGTCGATCAATTTCGAGCCCGCGCCGACCACGGCCTCGTTCGCGGAGGCGCGGACCTTGGCGAGCTTGGAGACGTCTATGACCAGGCGGCCGTTGCCGGAGGACCAGCCGGCGTAGGAGTGGCCGCCGTTGCGTATCGAGACCTTGAGGGCGTGGGCCTTGGCGTAGGCGAGGGTCGTGCGGATGTCGTCGGGGTGGGCGACGTAGGCGACGGCGGTGGGCTTCAGGGTGTCGAAACGGGTGTTGTAGAGCTGGCGGGCTGTGGACCAGGCCTTGTCGCCGGGGCGGACGAGGGGGCCGTCGAGGTCTCGGGCGAGGGCGGACCAGTTGGCGGTGGAGGCGGTGCCGGCGGTCGTGGTCGTCGTGGTTGTCGTGGTGGTGCGGAGGGAGGTGTCTTTGGCGCGGGTGCCGGGAGTGGGGTCGGGAGTGGTGCAGGCGGAGGCCGTCAGGGTGGTGGTGAGGGCGGCTGCGCCGCCGAGGAATGTGCGCCGTTCCATGTGGGTCTCCCGGTGCGCCGTTCGTGGGTTCGTGGAACGAGACGGGGTTGGTGGGGTGCGGGTTCCCAGGATCCGCGTCCGTCGCCGCTGCGGGGCCTCCCCGGGCCCCTCGATTTCGCTCGAGCGTGGGTGCCGGCCCCGCGCCCCCGAACAC
>NZ_JARGEE010000794.1:0-1899 GCF_033794485.1 Streptomyces sp. MB09-02B | reverse complement strand
CACGAACCCCGCCTCCGCCAGCTCCCCGTGCCCGGGCCGCCAGGCCCGATCCGCCGCGAGCAACAGATCCGCGTCCAGCAACGAATCCCCCGCGGCCAGGGTCAGCTCCACCCCGGTCCGCCGCGCGACCTCCCGCATCGCCGCCGACTTGGTGAGCGGCTTCGGCACGGCGTAGATCTTGCGCCCCTGGAGGGACACGGTCCACCCCCGGTTCTCGGCCCACACCGCGAGGTCCTTCACCCACTCCTCGGAGAGCAGCTCGCGCTCGACGACGAGATAGACGAACAACTCCTCCGCGACCCGGTGCTTGCGCACCCACAGGGGGTCCGCCGTGGCCTCCAGATGCTCCCGCACCTCGGCGAGCGGCGCGCACTCCTCGGCGAGCCGGGCCGTCACCCGCTCGTGCCAGGCGACGTCCGTGACACCGTCCACCAGCAGATGCCCGCCGTTGGCGCAGATCGCGTACGCCGGCTGCGGACCCGGCAGATTGATCCGCTGGTACTGCTTGCGCGTCCGGGTCGTGGTGGGCACGAACACCGCCGTGTCGCCCAGCTCGGCGAGCAGCTGCGCCGCCGTCTCCGTCATGTACGACAGCGGTCTGCTCTCGTGGACCTCGACGGTGAGCAGCCGGGGCGCCCGCGCGTCCGGCATGGTCAGCGCGAGCGCGGCGGACGAATAGATGAGCGTACGGTCGAGATCGCTCGCGACGAGAACCCTGGGGCCCGGCATCAGACCGTCACCGCCTTGCCGTCGGCGCCGGTGGCGCCCCGCGTGAACTTCGGGTGGATCAACCCCACGCATGTGTACGGCAGTTCGGCCACCTCTTCCACCGGTACCCCTCTCTGTTCGGCGAGCAGACGTACGTGGTCGAGGTCCGCGCCCGCCCCGGCCCGCGCGAGGATCTTCCACGGTACCCGGCGCAGCAGCACCCGGGTGGTCTCGCCCACACCGGGCTTGACCAGGTTCACGTCGTGTATCCCGTACTCCTCGCTGATCCGCTCGACGGCCGCCCAGCCCTCCCAGGTGGGGGTGCGGTCGGCGGCGAGCAGCTCCTTGGTACGGACGTCGACCGCGTCCGCGACCTCCGCGAACCGCGCGGCTATGGCGTCCAGGAAGTCCACCGACACATCTACGTCGGCCAACTCCCGGTAGAACTTGGCCCCGTGGAAGTCGTCGGGCCCGACGAGGTCCGCGCGCAGCACGGTGCGCGAGATCAGCCCGGAGACGGTGGAGTTGAGGCAGGCGGAGGGAATCAGGAAGTCCTCCCGTGTGCCGTACGTCCGCACGCACGAGCCCGGGTCGGCGAGGACGGCGATCTCGGGGTCGAACCCGGTGATCCCGTCGGACGCCTCGAACTCCTCGATGGCGGCGGCGAGTTCACGGGTGATCGCGCCCTTGCCGGTCCATCCGTCGACGAACACGACGTCGGCGGGGTCGTGATGGGCGGCGAGCCAGCGCAGCGCGTTGGCGTCGATGCCGCGGCCCCGCACGATGGACACGGCGTAGTGCGGCACCTCGATGCCGTGCCGGTGCCGCGCCCATCGCCGCATCAGCACGCCTACGGGCGTCCCCGCGCGGGCCAGCGACACGAGGACGGGCCGCGCCGACCGCTCGGCCAGCACGGTCTCGGTCACCACACCCACGGCGGCGGCGATCCGCTCGGCGGACGCGTCGAGCGCGCTGTGGAAGAGGGCCTGGTACTGCTCGCTCGGCTGGTACTCGACCGGCAGCGACTCCGCGTAGTGCGCGCCGCCGCTCTGGATGGCCTCCTCCCGCTCCTCGGTGGGCGCCTCCAGCGTCACGTCGGAGAGATCCTGAAGCAGCCAGCCCACCTCGTCGGCGGCGTAGGAGGAGAAGCCGGGGCCGCGGAGGGGCTCGGGGAGCATGGAGTGCCTTTCC
>NZ_JARGEE010000793.1:0-1899 GCF_033794485.1 Streptomyces sp. MB09-02B | reverse complement strand
GGCGGGATGGGCCGCGTCTACCTGGGACGCAGCGCGGGCGGCCGTACCGTCGCCGTCAAGGTGGTGCACCCGCACTTCGCCCTCGACGAGGAGTTCCGCGCCCGCTTCCGCCGGGAGATCGACGCCGCCCGCCGCGTGGGCGGCGCCTGGACCGCCCCCGTCCTGGACGCGGACCCGGAGGCGCCGGTCCCCTGGGTGGCGACGGGTTACGCGGCCGGTCCGTCGCTGGCGGCGGCGGTGGCGGACGGCGGTCCCCTTCCTCCCCACTCCGTGAGCGTCCTGGGCGCGGGCCTGGCGGAAGCGCTGTCGGCGGTGCACGCGCTGGACCTGGTCCACCGGGACGTGAAACCGTCGAACGTCCTGCTCACGGTCGACGGCCCCCTCCTCATCGACTTCGGCATCGCCCGCGCCACGGACGGCACGGCGTCCCTGACCTCTACAGGCGTCTCGATCGGCTCCCCGGGCTACATGTCCCCCGAGCAGATCCTGGGCAAGGGCATCACCGGCGCGGCGGACGTCTTCTCCCTCGGAGCGGTCCTCGCGTACGCCGCGACCGGGCAGTCCCCGTTCCCCGGTGACTCCTCCGCCGCCCTCCTCTACAAGGTCGTCCACGAGGAACCCCGGCTCGACGGTCTGGAGGGCGACCTGCGCGCCCTGGTGGAGCGGTGCCTGTCCAAGGACCCCGCCGCCCGCCCGGCCCCCGACGAGGTCGCCCGCACCCTGGCTCCCCAGGGCGCGGCCCCGCTGGTGACGGCGGGCTGGCTGCCGGGACCCCTGGTGGAACAGGTCGGCCGCAGCGCGGTGCAACTGCTGAACCTGGAGGCGGCGGAGGACGTCCCGTCCGGACCGGTGGGGTTCAGCAGTCCGTCGGTGGGCGTGGATCCGCCGGCCTCCTCGGCGTCCTCGCTCTCCTCGGCCCCCTCGGTCTCCTCCGGTGACGTGAGGGTCGAAGTCCCGGCCGGGGGCGGGGTGTTCGGCCCGCCCCCGGTGATGTCGCAGCAGACGCCGCAGACGCCGCAGCCACCGCACACACCGCCGCCCGTGACACACGTGCCGGGACAGCGGGCCGACTCCGCGACAGCGGACACGTCCCCACCGCCGGGCAAGCTGTCGCTGAGCGTGGCGGCGGCTTCCACGACCACGGCGAACGGGCGGGGCCGAAGGGTGAGTTGCTCGGTCGCCCTGGCCGTCGCGGGCGCGTTCGCGGTGGTGGGCCTGGGCGTCGTGTTCGGACTGGGCATGCTGAACGGCGACGACGAGGGCCGCGAGACGGCCGGCAAGGCCCCCTCGGCGAGCAGCGGCCCGAGCGAGGGGAGCCAGGGCTCGGAACCGCAGGACGAGGCGGGCGACCTGCCCGAGAAGTACCTGGGCACGTGGGAGGGCGACGGGTACGCCCTCGGCGGCAACCTTCCCGCCGGCACCTTCACCATCACCCTCGAACAGGGCTCCGTGGGCGACCGGTTGGGCACGTTCCGCTCCGTCGACCTGCTGGGTGGAGCCTGCGACGACACGTTCGTCCTCAAGGAGGTCGCCGAGGACCACATCCTCGTCACGAGCATCGCCGACACGAAGAACAACCCCAAGACGTGTACCAGCAACACCCACGAGGTCACCCTCACCCCCGTGGGCGACGAGCTCCGCTACACCGCGAACAACGCGGACGCGGGCGACCCGACGGCCCGCCTGTCCAAGGTGAAGTAAAAGCGCCGGTTGTTCGGGCGCAGGCCCGGTGGGGCTTCTCCGAAAAGCACGGGGCGCAGCCCCTGCTTTTCAGGGGCGCGGGGAACTGCGCGACCAGCCCCCACCGGAGGGACGCTTGGGGGTCAAAGGGGCGCAGCCCCTTGAGGATGGGGCGGCGGGGGCGAAGAACGCACCCCACCTCATAGGCTGCCCCCGTGG
>NZ_JARGEE010000792.1:0-1901 GCF_033794485.1 Streptomyces sp. MB09-02B | reverse complement strand
CCACCCCCCTTCCCTTCGACCCAAGCCAGTCACTCAACCTCTACGGTGGAACGGGCCCATGACACGTCCGAGGACACCCCGCGCCGGCCGGCCGGCCGAGACCGACGAGCGGTGGAACCCCGCCCTGTGGGGCCTGCTGTTCGTACTGGCCGCCAACATGCTCATCGACGCCCTCGAGGTGTCCGTGGCCCTGGTGGCACTGCCCGCCATCGGCCACGACCTGGGCCTGGCCCCAGCCCAACTGCAATGGGTCGTCTCCGGCTTCGCCGTCGGCTTCGGCGCCCTGCTGCTCTTCGGCGGCCGGCTCGTCACCCTGCTGGGCCGCCGCCCCGTCTATCTGACCGCGCTGCTCGTGTTCGCCGCCGCCTCCCTCGTCAGCGCACTCGCCGACAGCGCCACACTGCTGGTCGCCACCCGCATCGTCAAAGGATTCTGCGCCGCACTGACCGCCCCCACCGGACTCGCCATCATCGCCTCCACCTTCCCCCAAGGCCCCTCACGCAGCCGGGCACTGTCCATCTACTCCCTCTTCGGAGCCAGCGGCTTCTCGGTGGGACTGCTCCTGTCCGGGGCACTCACCGAGACGAGCTGGCGCCTGACCTTCGCCTTCCCCGCCCCCCTCGCCCTGCTCCTCTTCGCCGCCGGGCTGCGGCTCATCCCCCCGGACAGGCCCGACCCCACGACACCGCGGCGGTACGACGCCACAGGCGCCCTCAGCCTCACCGCCGCGATGCTGCTCCTGGTCCACGCCACCGCCTCCGGGCCGGTCACCGGCTTCGACCACCCGCACACCGTCGGCGCCTTCGCACTCGCGGTGCTGCTGGCAGCGCTCTTCGTCCGCACCGAACGCACCGCCGCACACCCCCTGCTGAACCGGCAACTGCTCGCCCACGCACCGCTGCTGCGCTCCGCCCTCGGCGCCGGCGCCCTCAACGGCTCCTACCTGGGACTGCTCCTGGTGACCACCCTGGAACTGCAGCAGCGGGCGGGCTTCGGACCCTGGCAGACCGGCCTCGCCTTCCTGCCCGCCGCCGCACCCCTCACCCTCACCGCACTGCACTCCGGGCGGATCGTCACCCGCTTCGGACCGGCCCCGCTGATCACGGCAGGAGCCACGGCCGCACTCGCCGGCTACGCGCTCTACCCGCGCGACGACGGCGTCCTGCACTACACCACCGACGTACTGCCCACCCTGCTGCTCGTCGGCGCCGCGTTCGTCCTCGCCTTCACCGCCTTCCACGTACAGGCCACCGGATCGGTCCCGGCCACCCAGCAGGCCATGGCCGGCGGCCTCTACCAGACGGCCGTCCAACTGGCCGCAGCCCTGATGACCGTGCTCTGCGCCGTGCTGTACCCGGCGGGCCGGGGGCCGGTGCTCGCGCTGATCACGGCCGTCGCAGCCGCCGGCCTGGCCGTGGCACTGCGCGGCCTCGCCTCGCGCGAAGCGGCGGACAGCGCCGCTCACCGCGCCGGCCCATGAGAGCAGACCTCACCGCGAAGAAGCCGCTACGACTCCCGCTCCTCACAGGCGGCGCGGCGCGCCAGGACCGGTGCGCGGCGCTCGCGGGCCAGTGGTACGCCGCGCCGGCCGGACAACGCGACGAACCGGCGCCCGGCGCCACCCGCCCCACCCGGCCCGCGCTCTGTGCTTCGAGCCGCCACCGCAAGCCGCCCGGCCCCTCTCACCGCAGCGAAGCGGACGCGCACACGGCGCCACCGCCGCACAACCACCGCGGCCGACGGCCTCGACCACGCACCTCACTCGACCCCCACCGCACCGGATGACGAGCCAAGCCGGCCCGCCTGCTCTCCCACGGGCCCCGGCCTGCCCGGCCTGCCCGGCCTGCCCGGCCTGCCAAGCCCGGCCTGCCCGGCCTGCCCGGTGGGCCACCGCACCGCCC
>NZ_JARGEE010000791.1:0-1906 GCF_033794485.1 Streptomyces sp. MB09-02B | reverse complement strand
GGTGCGGGTGGGTGGGGCTTCTCGCGCAGTTCCACGCGCCCCTGACAAGCGGGGGCTGCGCCCCACGCTTTTCGGGCCCGCCGTCCGGTCGTCTTTCGGGCCCGCAGGGGTGCCCACGGGCCCGAACCCCCGAGCTCTTCCGCGGAGCCTCAGCCCGCCGGGTGCCAACCCAGTGTCGGGCCCAGTTTCGTCGCGATGTCCGTCAGGATCTGGACATAGTCCTCGTGCTCGAACGTGAACGGCAGCGCGAACGCCACCTCGTCGATCTCGCGGAACGCGACATGCGCCCGCAACCGCTCGGCGATCTCCGCGGACGTGCCCACCAGGTCCGGCGCGAACAGGAGCCGCCCCGCCCCCTGCGGCGCCGTGGTCCGGGGCAGCCGCTTCGCCGCGTACGCCTCGTACCTGGCGCGCTGCTCCGGGCCGGCCGAGTCGGTGGGGATGACCACGAGGCCCTGGGAGACCCGGGCCCGCTCACCGTCGGGGTGGTGCGCCCGGAACTCCCGGATGTGCGCACGCTGGATCTCGGCGAAGTCCACCGGCCCGGCGGCGGCCGCCGGCTGCTCCACCTTCACCACGCTGCTGGTCAGGAAGTTCATTCCGTTCTCGCCGGCCCACCGCGCCGACCGGAGGCTGCCGCCGCCGTACCACATCCGGGCGCCCAGCCCGGGGGAGTGCGGCTGGACCCGGTCGGAGAAGACTTCGAACCCCTCGGTGCCGCTGAAGTCCGTGGCCGCCTCGCCGCGTACGAAGCCCAGCAGCCGCCGGACCCGTTCGAAGCCGAAGTCCTCCGCGTCGGCGGTGTCCGGGTAGAGCGCCGCCTTGACGGTGTCGTAGTGCATCGGCGGTCCGACGCTGACCCCCGGGTTGAGCCGGCCGCCGGACAGGAGGTCGACCGTGGCAAGGTCCTCGGCGAGCCGCAGCGGGTTCTCCCAGCCCAACGGGATGACGGCGGTGCCCAGTTCGATACGGCTCGTGCGCTGCGAGGCGGCCGCCAGGACCGCGACGGGGGAGGAGATGCCGTACTGCAGATGCCGGTGGCGCAGCCACGCGCTGTCGAAGCCGAGCCGCTCGCCCAGTTCGATGATCTCCAGCGTGGACTCGTGGCCCCGGCGCGGGTCGGCCTCGTCGAACAGCCCGATGGTCAGGAAACCCAGCTTCCGCAACGGCCTCGACGCCGGTGCGCTGACGCCGTTCTCCACGGTCTCGGGTCCGGCCATCGTCTTCTCCAAGTACTGCGGCGCGCTTCGGTGGTGGGGACGATTGTGGCAGGTGGGCTGTCGGAGACGCCGGGTGGATGCGGTCTCGGCAGCCGGCGGTGGCTGTGGTGCGGCAGGTGTGTTGCCGCCGGTGTGTTCCGTGAACGGACTTGGAGGAACGAGGAGTTGGTGCTGTTCGTGTGGCGCGGATCCGGTCACGGACCGTGCTCGTTCAGTCTTTCTGATCACGCACCGCGATCATGGGGCGCCGGGTCGGGGCGCTCGGGGGAGTGACCGGGATGATGATCCGGAAAAGTTGAGGTTTCGGGCGGCGGGTGGGGCCAGCGAAGTGCCGGATCTCTCGTACAGTTTGCGCCGTGGGATCTCTGCGCAATCCGATCGGGCCGCTTCCCTCCACCATCTACTGGCGTCGGAGGGCCGTTCTGCTGACCGTCGTCGGTCTGCTCGCGATCCTCGTCGTGTGGGTCGTCACCGGCGGGGGCGGGAACGGCGACAACGACGCGGGTGGGCCCGACGGAAAGAATCCCGCGACCTCGATCACTCCCGGGCCGTCCAGTTCCGGTCCGGCGATCAGTGAAGCGCCGGGCGGACGCGACGAGTCGGGTGACGAGTCGGGTTCCGGGGGCGACAGTTCCGGCTCCGGGGCGGGCGACGGTTCGGCGGCGGGTTCAGGCTCGGGGTCGGGT
>NZ_JARGEE010000790.1:0-1923 GCF_033794485.1 Streptomyces sp. MB09-02B | reverse complement strand
GTGCTGGGCGCCCCCGAGGATTCTACAAGGGTTTGTGGGGGGCGGCTGAGGTGTTGTTAAGGGGCAGGCCCCCGGCCGACCCGCTGCAGGACCCCACATTCTTCGCCGACCCCTATCCGACCTACGCCCGCCTGCGAGACACGGCACCGGTACACAAGGTGCCCACGGGCTCGGGAGGAGGCCGCCACAGCTACCTGGTCACGGGCTACGCCGAGGCCCGGGCGGCCTTCACAGACCCCCGCCTCTCGAAGGACACCCAGAGGTTCTTCGCCGGTCGGCCGTCGCAACGCGATCTCCATCCGGCCGTCTCCCGAAACATGCTCGCCACCGACCCCCCGGAGCACGCCCGGCTACGGGCTCTGGTGACGAAGGCGTTCACCACCGGGGCGGTGGCGCGGCTGCGCCCCTACATCTCCGGCCTGGTCGACGAGTTGCTCGACGCCTGGCCGGACCACGGCACGGTGGACCTGGTCGCCGACCTCGCGGTACCGCTCCCCGTCACGGTCATCTGCGAGCTGCTCGGGGTGCCCGAGCCCGACCGCGCGTCCGTACGCACCTGGTCGAGCGACCTGTTCGCGGCCGGAGACCCCCGGCGGATCGACGCCGCCTCCCACGCCGTCGGCGACTACATGACCGCCCTCGTCGCCGCCAAGCGCACCGCACCCGGCGACAGCCTGCTCGACGACCTCATCGCCGTACGAGACGGCCAGGACCGCCTGTCCGAGGACGAACTCGTGTCACTCGCCGTACTCCTGCTGGTGGCCGGCCACGAGACGACCACCAACTTCATCGGCAACGCGGCCCTGGCCCTCCTACGGCACCCGAAGCCGCTAGCGCGCCTGAGGGCAGAGCCGCAGCTCCTCGGTAGCGCGCTGGACGAGCTGCTGCGCTTCGACTCGCCCGTAGGGATCGCCACGTTCCGTTACAGCACCGAGGCGCTCACGCTCGGCGGGACCGAGATCCCCGAAGGCGTGCCGGTCCTCATCGCACCCGGCGCCGCCAACCGCGACCCCGACCGGTTCCCCGAGCCCGACGGCCTGGACCTCACCCGATCCGCCGCCGGCCACCTGGCCTTCGGTCACGGCATCCACCGCTGCCTGGGAGCCCCCCTGGCCCGGGCCGAAGCCGAACTCGCCCTCCACGCCGTCATCAGCCGCTACCCCCACGCCCGCCTGGCGACCCCCGCGGAAAACCTTCCCTGGCGCCACACCCGCCTCACCCGGGGCCTGGCGTCCCTGCCCATCACCTTCTGAACGCGTTTCAAGTGAGTCTCAAGGAGGGGGACGACGCAACGCCGGAACCCCGTCCAGCCGTACTGACACACAGGTACGGGAAGAGCCTGTCCGGCCATGCCCCGGACCGGGACATGGCCGGACAGGCCGACGGATGGATGCGGGTACGGACCACATGGATGCAAGCCACGAGGACATAGAGGAGTTCGCGCTCCTGCTGACGCGCCTGAAGGAGCGCACGGACCGCAGCTACGCGGCGCTGGCCCGCCGTCTGGACATGAACGCCTCCACGCTGTACCGCTACTGCGCCGGGGAGGCGGTCCCCCTCGACTTCAACACGGTCAAGCGCTTCGCCGCGCTCTGCGCTGCCTCCCCCGCGGAGCACGTGGAGTTGCACCGCCGGTGGATCCTGGCAGTCGCCGCACGGCAACGACCACGCCGAACCGCAGCCCGGCAGACACGGGCACAGGCGCGAGGACGGACGCCCCACGCCACGCTGAAGACCGCGGGGCCGAAGTCCCACGACCCCACGAGCACCGCGGCATCGGTCGCCCCCGCGAGCCACAGCGACCCACCGAACAAGGCACCCGAGGCAGACGAGGCACCAGAGGCACCCGAGCCGACCGCTCCGACCGCCCCGACCGCTCCGACCGCCCCGAGCCCTCCACCGGCCCCGCCGACCGCCCCGCCC
>NZ_JARGEE010000078.1:0-27551 GCF_033794485.1 Streptomyces sp. MB09-02B | reverse complement strand
GCGGGGAGCCGGGTACGGAGGGCAGCCGGCGCCGCCCGGCGGGGCGGGGGCCGTGGCTGCCGCTCTCACCCTCGCCGTCGCGGTCCCCCTCGTCCGGCGGCAGCGACGCCAGCAGGCCCGCCGTGTACGGCGCCAGGGGACGGTCGAAGACGGCCGCCGCCGGGCCCTGTTCGACCTGACGCCCGGCGTACATGACCAGCACGCGGTCGGCGTGCTCCCGGACCACGCCCAGGTCATGGGTGACCAGCACGAGCGCGGCGCCGACGGCCTCCCGCTGTGCGGCGAGGACCCGCAGCACCTGTTCCTGGAGTTCCGCGTCGAGCGCGGTCGTGGGCTCGTCCGCGACGACGACGTCCGGTTCGTTGATCGTCGCCATGGCGATCACGGCCCGCTGGCGCATACCGCCGGAGTACTCGTGCGGATACGCCCGCGCCCTGCGCACGGCGTCGGGGATGCCCACCCGGTCGAGGGCGGCGACCGCCCGGGCGCGGGCCTCCTTGCGGGAGACACGCGCCACCGACCGTACGGCCGCGGCGAGTTGGTCGCCCACGGGGTGCACGGGGGAGAGCGCCGACAGCGCGTCCTGGGGGACCAGGGCGATACGCCGGCCCCGCTGGGCGGCGAGGTCCGCGTCCCCGCGCAGCCGTACGGTTCCGCTGCTCGTCGCACCCACGGGCAGCATCCCGAGCAGCGCCCGGGCCGTGAGGGACTTGCCCGCGCCCGACTCGCCGACCAGGGCGAGCACTTCGCGCGGCCGGACGTCGAAGGACAGCCCGCGTACGGCCTCGACCCCGTCGAACGCGATCCGCAGCCCGCGGACCGAGAGCAGGGCCTCGGGCTCCGGCGATACGGGGGACGCCGACGGCGCGGCGGACTCCGACGGCGCCGCGGGCTTCGGCTGCGCGGCGGACTCTGACGGCGCGGCGGGCTCCGGCTGCGCGGCGGACTCCGACGGCGTGTCGGACTTCGGTGGCACGTCGGATGTCATTGGCACGTCGGACTCCGGTGGTACGTCGGGGGTGCCGGAGCGGAGCGTCATCGGCAGCTCACCGGACGCCGGCGGTGTGTCGGACATCGGCGGGACGCCTCGCGGCGGCCCGCCCTCGGACGGGGCCTCAGACCTCGGCTGGGACTTCAACGGACGCCTTCCCCTTCCCACCGTGGGCACGACCGGGCTTCCGGGTGCCGCGAGCCGTTCGCGACTGCGCGTACGCCGCCCCCGACACCGCGATACCGGCCAGCAGGGCGAGGGCGACCGCCGGTGCCAGGGCCGCCCACGGCGCGCGTTCCACGTACGCGCGGGACTCGTCGAGCAGCAATCCCCACTCCGGGGTGGGCGGTTGGGCCCCGAGGCCCAGGAAGCCCAGGGAGGCGAGGGCCAGGGCGATGCCCGGGAGGCGCAGGACGGCGTGGCGGGCGACGGGGGCGGCGACCGACGGGAGGACATGCCGGGTGAGGATCCACCACGGGCTCGCGCCGATCGCCCGTTGCGCGGTCAGGAACGCGGACGCGCGGACCTCCTGCACCAGCGCCGCCGCGTGGGCGGACAGCGGGGGCCAGGAGATCAGGGCGACGGCGAGGGCCGCGCCGCCCGTCCCCGGGCCGGCCGCCGCGGCGACCAGGATGCCGGCGATCACCGGGGGCAGCGCGTTGGCGATGTCCGAAGCGCCCGCCGCCACCCGGGGGAGGAAGCCGAGGGCCAGGGAGACGAGGAGGCTCAGCGCGCAGACCGCCGCCGCCGTGCCGACCGTGGCGGCCGCGCCGTGTCCGAGGCGGGCCAGGACGTCACGGCCGATCCCGTCCGTGCCGAGCGGGTGCGCCCAGGACGGCGGGAGGAGGCGGGCGGTGGTGTCCACGGCGTACGGGTCGCGCAGCAGACCCCAGCCGACGGTGACCAGGAGGACGGCCGCCAGGGTCAGCGGTATCGCGGGGTGGGTGCGGACCGGGCGGGCCGGCGGCAGGGTGAGGCCCGCGTCGCGCAGGGCCGGGCCGAGGAGCCGGCGCCGGACGAGGGCGGCCAGCGCGCCTGCCACCAGGCCAAGGACGAGGAGGGCGAGGACCGCGCCCTGGAGGAGGGGGAGGTCCTGCGACTTGGCGGCGCCCAGGGCGGTACGGCCGATGCCGGGCACCGCGAACACCATCTCCACGGCGACCGCGCCGCCGGTCAGGCCGACGGCGGCCATGCCGAACTGCGGTACCAGGGGCGGCAGTACGCGGCGCAGCGCGGCCGCCGAGACGCGGGTCCGGCTCACGCCCGCGCCCCGCCACAGCTCCACCCAGCGTTCGTCGAGCACGGCGGGCAGCGCGTCCGCGACCAGGCGGCCCAGCAGACCGCCGGCCGGGACCCCGAGGGCGATCGCGGGCAGTACCAGGTACTCCGGGCCCGCCCAGCCGGACGTGGGGAGCCAGCCCAGCCAGACCCCGCAGACCAACAGTGCCACCGTGGCCAGCAGGAACTCGGGGACGGCGGCGAGCATCGCGGCGAACGCGCCGGCCGATCCCCGGCCCCGTACGAGCACCGGGGCGACCAGCGCGCAGGCCAGCAGGAGTGCGACGGCGAAGGCGGTGCCCATCAGGGCGAGGGAGACCTGGAGGCCGGAGACGACCGAGGGCAGCACGTCCGTGCCGGACACCCATGAGGTGCCGAGGTCGCCGCGCAGCAGCCCGGAGGCCCAACCGCCCAACAGGGAGAGGGGGCCCGCGCCCAGGCCCAGGTCCTCACGGATCGCTGCCAGCGCCTCGGGCGTCGCCTCCTGCTCGGCCGACCGGGCGCGCAGTACGGTCAGCGCGGGATCACGGCCGGACAGCCATGGCAGCAGACCGACGACGGCCAGCACGCCGAGAAGACAGCAGAGACGGGTCAGCCCGGTGGCCCCGACCAGCGCCCCGACGAGGCGCCGCCCCCACCCGGTCCCGCTCGCTCCGACTCCACGAGTCCACCGGACGGCTCCGACCGCCTCGGCGGCGGTTCCAGCGTCGCGTACCCCGGCGGTCGGTTCGCTTGTGGGCGTGCTCACTTGACGTAGGTGTCGGCCGTGACCAGTTCCCGCTCGCGCGGGTCGTGGGCCGCGTCCACGACTCCGGACGCGTCGCCCTGGATGACCCGCTCGTGCAGCATCGGCACGGCCGCGTCGGTGGTGAGGACGGCGGCCTCGGCCTCGATGACCGCCTTGCGGCGGGCGTCACCGGCGGCCGTGTCGGAGGCCCGGTCGAGGGCCGTGTCGACGCTCTTGTCGGCGAGCTGGGAGAGGTTGAAGGAGCCGTCGGAGGCGAAGTCGCTGTACAGGTACGCGGCCGGGTCACCGGAGTCGAGGACGGTCGCCCGGGAGAGGATGAACGCGTCGAACTCGCCGGCGAGCGCGTCGGACTCGATGTTGGCGTACTCGCGTACGTCGAGCTTCACCTTGAACCCGGCCTTCTGCAGCTGCTGTTGCAGCGTGGCGGCGACCTCGGGCAGCTCGGCCCGGTCGGTGAACGTGCCGATGGTGATGGCCTTGCCGTCCGGGTCTCCCGCCTCGGCGCGCTTCACCGGGGAGCGCAGCTCGGCGGCCCACGGGAGCGCGGGCCCGAGCAGCCCCTCGGCGACGTCGGCACGCCCCTCGTACACGCCCTTCACGATCGACTCGGCGTCGACGGCCTCGCGGGCGGCGGCGCGCAGCGAGGCGTCCTTGAACACGCCCTTCTCGGTGTTCAGGTAGAGGGTGTTGGTGCGGGGCATCGGGACCTCGGTGATCAGGTCCTGGTCGAGCACGGCGGCCTGGGACACCGGGACCGCCTCGACGATGTCGGCCTCGCCGGTGCGCAGCGAGGCAGCGCGCGCGGTGCCGTCCGGCACGAACTTCACATCGATGCCGGGGGCCTTGGCCTTGCCGCCCCAGTAGTCGTCGTAGCGGTCGAGCGCGGCGGAGGCGGTGCCGTTGACCTCGGTCAGCTCGAAGGGGCCGGTGCCGGCGCCGAGCGGGTTCACCGTCTTCCCCTCGTACGCCTTCGCCGCGAGGATCGACAGCTGCGGCGAGCTGAGCCGCTGCGGGACCAGCGGGTCCTCGACCGCCGTGGTGACGGTGACGGTGTCGCCGTCGGCCTTCGCCGTCAGGTCGACGCCGTCGAGGATGCGGGGCTTGGGGGAGGCGGTGGCCGCCTCGGTGAGGGAGTTGACGACGGCCTCACCGGTCAGCTTCGTACCGTCGTGGAAGGTCACACCCTCCCGGATCGTGAACGTCCACTTCTTGCCCGCGCGCTTCCACTCGGTGGCGAGCGCGGGTTGCGCGTCCCCCTCGGCGTTCAGCTTCACCAGGGTCTCGGCGGTCGACCAGCGCGACAGCTTGAACGCGTCGTCGGACAGCGGGGACAGGCCCGAGCGGGGCGGCAGCATCATCGCGATCCGTATCCGCTTGCCCTCGCTCCCGGCCTCCTGGGGGCCCGTCGCCGAGAAACACCCCGTGAGCAGGGCGGAGGTCGCGGTGGTGACCGCGGTGAGCGGGACGAGACGGGCCGGGACGCGCACGGGACACTCCGAGTTAAGGCGTGGTCAAAGATTCAACGTGCTCGACCGTAGCATGATGACAATCATTTTCAGAAGTGCGGATTTGCGCCACCACGATGCCGCCACCCGACCCCGAACACACAGGCCGGATGGCGTTGTCAGTGGCCCCTGTCATGGTGGGGCCGTGGACGACGAGACTTTCTGGGGCGTGATCGAGGGCTGCCGCCGGGCGGCGCCCGGCCCCGACGAGCGGCTGGAGTGGCTGCGCGAGCGGCTGGCGGGCCGCACCGAGCCCGAGATCCTGGGGTTCCAGGTGGGCCTGGACCGGGTGTTGACCCCCACCCTCACCTGGGACCTGTGGGGTGCCGCCGACCGGATCATGGGCTGGTGCTCCGACGACAGCTTCTTCTACTTCCGGCTCTGGCTGGTCGGCCTGGGCCGGGAGGGGTTCGACAGAGTCGTCCGCGACCCGGACGCCCTGGCCGACGTGCCTGCCGTGCGGCGGCTCGTGGGCCGCTCGCCTGACGTCTGGGACGAGGACGAATGGCTGGAGTGGGAGGAGTTGGACTACGTCGCCGCGGGAGCCTACGCACACGTCACCGGCCGCACGGCGGACGACTTCTACGCCGCCATGGAGAGTCTCGGCGATGACGACGACGAGCTCGCGGACCCGGCCGGCGAACGCTGGGACGCCCGCGTGGACGCCGAGTCGCACCGCCGTCTGCCCCGCCTCAGCGCGCTGTTCCCGCTCCCCACGGCGAGTTGACGCCGACCGGCTCTCCTGTCGAGCCGCCGACCGGCTCTCCCCTCGAGCCGACGCCCGCCAAAGGCGTCATGGGCGCTCCCCAAAGGCCTTATAGCCGGGCGCCCTTCAGCGCCATGTGCAGCAGCAGGCGGTCCTCGCCGTCGGTCAGCCGCAGGCCCGTGAGCTGCTCCACGCGGGAGAGGCGGTAGTAGAGGGTCTGGCGGTGGATGCCCAACTCGGCCGCCGTGCGCCCGGCCTGGCCCGCGTGGTCGAGGAAGACCTCGGCGGTGTGGGCGAGTTCACGGTGGGCGGGGGTGAGGAGCGCGCGGACGGACGGGTCCTGGGGGAGACCGGGAGGCAGCGCGGTCAGCAGCCGGTACGGGCCGATGGAGCGCCACTCGGCGATCGGGCCCAGCCGCGGCTCCGCCAGCGCCGCCCGGGCCGCCGCCGAGGCCTCCCGCCAGTCGGTGCCCAGTTCGGCGAGGCCCGCACGGGCTCCCGACACGCCCGCCGCCGCGTGCGCGCCCGCGCGTTCCAGCAGCCGGGCGGCGGCCGTGAGCGCCGGGGCCGGTGCGTCGGCCGAGCGGAGCCGCACCAGCAGGGCCAGGCCGTGGCCCGCCGCACCCCACGGCACCGTGCACAGCGCGGTCGCCCCCGGCACCGTACGGAAGGACGGCGCGTCGTCCGGACCGGCGTACGGCCAGGGAGCCACGCACACCAGCGTGTGGACCCCGTCGCCGCGGGGGCCGAGGGCCGCGCGCAGCTCCGCCACGGCCATGTCGCGCTCCCAGTCGCGCTCGGCGGTCAGGACGGCGCGCAGCTCCCGGGTGAGATCGGCGCCGGCCTGGGCCTCGTCCGCGAGGAGGGCGCCGATGCGGGAGGCCACCGTCATGGCGGCGGACAGCTGGGCGTCGGTCGGGCCGGGGTCGCCGTCCAGGAGCCAGACGTAACCGAGGACGACCCCCCGATGGCGTACCGGGAGGCAGACCCGCCCCCGGAGCACCCCCGCCTCCGGTGTCGGCGGGATCCGTACCGGGCCTGTCGCCCGGGTGATGCCGAAGCCCTCGAACCACTCCCGCACCGCCGTCGTCGAGCGGCGGGTCAGGATCGAGCGGGTGCGGACCGGGTCGAGGGCCGACGGATCGAGCTCGCCCTCGCTGTCGTACGCGCCGAAGGCGATCAGCTCGAAGTCGCGGTTCTCCAGCGTCGCCGGGGCGCCGAGCAGCGCGGAGATCTCGTCGACGAGGTCCTGGTAGTCACCCACGGGGTGGGGGGAGGGGCTTTCCGGCGTCACTCGGGCATTGTCGCGTATCCCCGAGGGGCCTTCATACATCTGTCTGAGATCTGCGGCACGGATACGTGACAGCTGTCGATGGTCGGCGAACGGGGGGATCCTTAGGTTTCACGGTGGTTCTATCTGCTGGTTTGTGGAGGTGCCCCGTGCTGGGTCCCGTGATTCTCGCCGCGTCGCGCAGCGACCGGATACGACGCCTGATCTCGGCGGCGCCCGTGACCAAGCAGGTCGTCGACCGCTTCATCCCCGGTGAACGCGTCGACGACATCGTCTCCGTCGTCCGCGAGCTCACCGGCCGCGGTCTCGACGTGACGATGGACGTCGTCGGCGAGGACATCACCCGTCCGGAGCAGGCGGCCGCCGCGCGTGACGCCTATCTGGAGCTGATCGACCGGCTGAAGGAGCTGGAGCTCGGTGAGCGCGCCGAGATGTCCGTGAAGCTCTCCCTCTTCGGCCAGGCCCTCGACGGCGGCCACGAGCTGGCCCTCGCCAACGTCCGCCCGGTCGTCGAGGCCGCCGCCGCGATCGGCACGACGGTCACGCTCGACGCGGAGGACCACACCACCCTCGACTCGATGTTCGCCATCCACGACGAGCTGCGCCGGGACTTCCCGCAGACCGGCTGCGTCATCCAGGCCTACCTCTTCCGCACCGAGGCCGACGCCCGCCGCCTGGCCGGGAACGGCAGCCGGGTGCGGCTGGTGAAGGGCGCCTACAAGGAGCCCGCCGACGTGGCCTTCCAGCAGAAGGCCGAGATCGACAAGGCGTACGTCCGCGTCCTGAAGATCCTCATGGACGGGGAGGGGTACCCGATGATCGGGTCCCACGACCCGCGCCTCATCTCCATCACCCAGGAACTCGCCCACCGCGCCGGACGCAAACTCGACGAGTACGAGTTCCAGATGCTGTACGGCATCCGCGGCGACGAGCACCTGCGGCTCGCCGCCGAAGGCCACCGGATGCGGGTCTACACCGCGTACGGCACGGACTGGTACGGCTACTTCATGCGCCGCCTCGCGGAGAAGCCCGCCAACCTGCGGTTCTTCCTCCGCGCCATGGTCAGCAAGGGCTGAGCCCCACACCACGGCTCGCACACACCGCTCAGTAAGGAGTTACGGAACCCATGGACGCTGTGACCCAGGTCCCCACCCCCGTCAACGAGCCGGTGCACGGCTACGCCCCCGGCTCGCCCGAGCGCGCCCGGCTGGAGGTCAAGCTGAAGGAGCTGGCCGAGAACCCGATCGACCTGCCGATGACCATCGGCGGCGAGCGGCGGATGGGCGGTGGCGACCGCTTCGACGTGGTGCAGCCGCACAACCACAAGGCCCGCCTCGGCACCTATGCCAACGCCACCGGGCAGGACGCCCAGGACGCCATCGACGCGGCCCTCGCCGCCGCGCCCGCCTGGCGCGCGATGTCCTTCGACGACCGCGCCGCGATCATCCTGCGCGCCGCCGACCTCCTCGCCGGCCCCTGGCGCGAGACGCTGGCCGCCTCCACCATGCTCGGGCAGTCGAAGACCGCCCAGCAGGCCGAGATCGACTGTCCCTGCGAACTGGTCGACTTCTGGCGCTTCAACGTCAAGTACGCCCGCGACCTGCTCGCCGAGCAGCCCCCGGCCAACTCCCCGGGCGTCTGGAACCGCCTCGACCACCGCCCGCTGGAGGGCTTCGTCTACGCGATCACGCCGTTCAACTTCACGGCCATCGCGGGCAACCTGCCGACCGCACCGGCGCTGATGGGCAACGTGGTGGTGTGGAAGCCGTCGCCGACGCAGACCCACGCCGCCGTCCTGCTCATGCGGCTGCTGGAGGAGGCGGGCCTGCCCAAGGGCGTCATCAACCTCGTCACCGGCGACGGCATCGAGGTGAGCAAGGTCGCCCTGGAGCACCGCGACCTCGCCGGTATCCACTTCACCGGCTCGACCAGGACCTTCCAGTACCTGTGGAAGACGGTCGGCGCCAACATCGAGAAGTACCGGTCGTACCCGCGTCTCGTCGGCGAGACCGGCGGCAAGGACTTCGTGGTCGCGCACCCGAGCGCCGACCGCGCGGTGCTCAAGACCGCCCTCACCCGCGGCGCCTTCGAGTACCAGGGCCAGAAGTGCAGCGCGACCTCCCGGGCCTACATCCCGGCGTCGATCTGGAACTCCGGCTTCAAGGAGGAGTTCGCCGCCGAGGTCGAGTACCTGGCCATGGGCGACGTCACCGATCTGGCCAACTTCATCGGCGCCGTCATCGACGAACGCTCCTTCGCCAAGAACAAGGCCGCCATCGACCGCGCCAAGTCCGACCCGTCCTGCACGATCGTCGCCGGCGGCTCCTACGACGACTCGGTCGGCTACTTCGTCCGCCCGACCGTCGTCGAGTGCACCGACCCGACGAACGAGGTCTTCACCACCGAGTACTTCGGCCCGTTCCTCGCCGTGCACGTCTACGAGGACGCCCGCTACGAGGAGATGCTGACCCAGATGGAGTCGGTGTCGGCGTACGCCCTGACGGGTTCGGTCATCTCGGGCGACCGCGCGGCCACCGCGTACACGATGGACAGGCTCCGCTACGCGGCCGGCAACTTCTACGTCAACGACAAGTCCACCGGCGCCGTCGTCGGCCAGCAGCCCTTCGGCGGTGGCCGTGCCTCCGGCACCAACGACAAGGCCGGCGCCCCGCAGAACCTGATGCGCTGGACCCTGACCCGCGCCATCAAGGAGACCCTGGTCCCGCCGACCGACTACTCGTACCCGCACATGGGCTGACACCGGCCACCGTCCAGCGGCGCCCGGCCTCTTCCGTCATGGAGGGGCCGGGCGCCGCCGCGTTCGGCGAGATCATGGAAACCGCAGGTCAGCGCGGTGTGACCCAATCCACCGTCTCAGATAGTAGGAAGTCCGACTAATTGTGGAGACAGATGCGCCGCGCTCACCTAGCTTTGTAGGAGCCGAACGTCTCGCTCGATCCAGCGAATGGCGGTCGTGAGCCGGAGCCCGAGGCAGGCAACCCCTGCGGCCCCGCTCCCCGCCCCTTCCGGCGTCTCGCAACCCTCCCGTTTCCGTACTCCGGATTGCCTCGAAGGAGTCGATTCCCCATGGCCGAGACGACCGTCCGCCGCCGAGTCCGTCACGTTTCCCGGACCACCGAGTCCGACCGCAAGAACGCCGCCGCCGCCCTCCAGCGCGCCCTCGACCGCAGGGACAACGGCGGCTCGACCGGGCACTGAGCCCACCCACCTGCCGGGAGCCGCCCGTATCGGGGTGCGGTGCGGCCGTGAGCGGACTACTCACGTGCCGCTCCGCGCCTCGAAGTGGACTCACGTGCCGCGCCGCACCTCGAAGTGGTCGACGCGGTCGCCGTTCTGCGCCAGCGCCGTCACCTTCAGGGCCGGTCGCGCCCCGCCGACGGCCTCCACCGAGAGCAGCGAGAACCCCCGGTAGCGCACCCGCGACCACTCCACCGTCTCCGTCTTCGACCTGCGGGACTTCGTCCACTCGAACGTCTCGACGGCGTCGTGGCGGGTGACGTGCCCCTCGTAGCTCTCCTTCACGCCGGACGGGAAGCCGTACAGATCGCGCCCACCGCCGCCCGCCGTGACGTACACGATGCCGTCCCGGGTCGGGTCCGTCGACGCGCCGATGGGCACCGGCCTGCCGACCCCGCCGCCCTTGACGGCGTCGGTCCGCTCGTAGACGTGGTTGTGGCCGTTGACCACGAGGTCCACCTGGTGCTTGGTGAACAGCGGCAGCCACGCGTCACGGACACCGCCGTCGGAGGCGTGCGAGGACGTCGAGTAGGCGCAGTGGTGGAAGAAGACGACGATGAAGTCGACGTCCTTCGCGGCCCGCAGCTCCCCCAGTTTCCTGTCCAGCCACTCGGTCTGCCGACCGCCCGAGTAGCCGAGGTTGGCGGGGATCTCGTACGACACGTCGTTCGCGTCCAGCGCCACGAAGCCGACGTTGCCGTAGGTGAACGCGTACACCCCCGGCGCCGCACGGGGATCGAAGCCGTTGTCGGGGAGGGACCAGCGGGCCAGCTGACCGCCGTAGCCGTCCGGTGAGTACCAGGCCTCCATGTCGTGGTTGCCGGTCGTCACCATCCACGGCACGGACCTGGCCACCGGCTCGTTCTGCTTGAGGAACAGGTCCCAGAACCCCGGGTCGTAGCCGTCCGACTCCACACCCTTGCCATTGCCGTTGGCGTAGCAGATGTCGCCGGCGTGGAGGTGGAAGGCGGGCTTCTGGCGGACGATCAGGTTGTCGTTCGCCGCCGCGGCCTTGCCGACGCCCTGGTCGCCGAACGCGGTGAACACGAACGTCTCCGGCGCGGCGGGCGCCGTACGGAAGGCGGCGATCGTGGAGCGGTGGGCCGGGTCGGCCGGGTCGAAGCCCTCGTGGCCGACGCCGTAGTAGTACGTCGTGCCGGGCCGCAGGCCGTCCAGGGCCGCGTGCAGGTAGTACTGCTCCAGTTCCAGGCGCACGCCCTCGACCCCCGGCGTGTGCAGGTCGCGTACCTCCGCCTCGACCTTGCGGGTCAGCTCCTCGGGCTTCAGACCCACCCGTACATACGGTTTTCTCACCGCGAACGGCACCTGCCAGGAGATCCGCATCCGCGTCTTCGGGTCGGCGCCGAACGCCAGATGGCGGCCGAAGGGGGTGACGACGGAACCGGGCGCCTTCGACGTGGCGGGCGACGGGGCCGAGGTCGTCGCGTGCGGCGCGGCCGGCGAATCGGAGCCGCCGCAGCCGGTCAGCAGCCCGCCCGCCGCCAGCGAGCCCGCCGTCACCAGGGTGCGGCGCCGCGAGAACTTCGTACGCAGGTACTCGTACTGCTCGGCCATGCTCATCCGGCGCGCGAGCCGCGGCGGGATGCCGAAGTCGAGTACGGGGGGTCCGGGGGGTGTGTCCCTGGAAGGGTGGGTCATGCTCTCGAAGTTCCCAGCGAATCCCAACACCCGCCCCCCGTACGGGTGAACGCGTGGTGACGTGTGGGCAGCGTCACCCGATCATCCGTCCGGATCGCGGTCGGAGGTACCGTCCGTATCGCGGACACCCCGTGTCATCCCGTGGGACAAGGAGTACGGTGCCGTCATGTCTCGCAGCCTCAATCTCGCAGTGATCCCCGGTGACGGCATCGGTCAGGAAGTCGTGGCCCAGGGGCTCAAGGTCCTCTCCGCCGTCCTTCCGCAGGATGTGAAGCTGGAGACCAAGGAGTACGACTTCGGCGCCCAGCGTTACCACGCCACCGGTGAGACCCTCACCGACGCCGACCTCGACGCGCTGAAGAAGCACGACGCGATCCTGCTCGGCGCGATCGGCGACCCGAGCGTCCCCTCCGGGGTCCTGGAGCGCGGCTTCCTGCTCAAGCTCCGCTTCGCCTTCGACCACCACGTGAACCTGCGCCCGTCGAAGCTGCTCCCCGGCGTCGCCACCCCGCTCGCCGGCGAGCCCGAGATCGACTTCGTCGTGGTCCGCGAGGGCACCGAGGGCCCCTACACCGGCAACGGCGGCACCATCCGCAAGGGCACCGAGCACGAGGTCGCCACCGAGGTCTCCGTCAACACGGCCTTCGGTGTCGAGCGTGTGGTCCGTGACGCGTTCGCCCGCGCCCAGGCCCGCCCGCGCAAGAAGCTCACCCTCGTCCACAAGAACAACGTGCTGACCTTCGCCGGTCACCTGTGGACCAATATCTTCAACAAGGTGGCCGAGGAGTTCCCCGAGGTCACCACCGACTACATCCACGTCGACGCGGCCACGATCTACCTGGTCACCGACCCGGCCCGGTTCGACGTGATCGTCACCGACAACCTCTTCGGCGACATCATCACCGACCTCGCCGCGGCCGTCTCCGGCGGCATCGGCGTCGCGGCCTCCGGCAACATCAACCCCTCCGGCGAGTTCCCGTCCATGTTCGAGCCCGTGCACGGCTCGGCCCCGGACATCGCCGGTCAGGGCAAGGCCGACCCGTCCGCCACGGTCCTGTCCGTCGCCCTGCTCCTGCGCCACCTCGGCTACGAGGCCGAGGCCGCGCGCATCGAGGAGGCCGTCTCCGCCGACCTCGCGGAGCGCGTCGGAAAGCCGGCCCGTTCGACGGCCGAGATCGGCGACGCCCTCGCCGTACGAGTAGCCGGCTGACCCGCCGCGCCACTCGAATTCTTTCGGAGCCGCCGGGTCGCACCAGCACCCGGCGGCTTCCGTATGACTTCCCCACGGTCCCGCCGGGTGTCACCATCATCCCCGGGTCGCATTCACGCCGTTTTCGTCCGCCGACTCCGCTTGCGATAATCGAACGCGGAGCCGCCGAATGAGGCAATGCTCGGACGTCCTAGCACTCGCCACCGGCAGTGCGGACGTGAGCGCGGCCCGTCACACACAACCGGTGAAGGACAACCACTCATGACGACGCCCACGATCGAGCTCAAGCCCTCGGCCTCGCCACTTTCCGACGCGCAGCGCGAGGCGATCCTGGCCAACCCCGGTTTCGGCCGCCACTTCACGGACCACATGGTCGTCATCAAGTGGACCGAGGGCCGCGGCTGGCACGACGGTCAGCTCGTTCCGTACGCGCCGCTCTCGCTGGACCCGGCCACCATGGTCCTGCACTACGCGCAGGAGATCTTCGAGGGCCTGAAGGCCTACCGGCAGCCGGACGGCTCCGTCGCCACCTTCCGTCCGGAGAAGAACGCCAGGCGCTTCCAGGCCTCCGCCCGCCGGCTCGGCATGCCGGAACTGCCGGTCGAGACGTTCATCGAGGCCTGCGACGTGCTGGTGCGGCAGGACCAGGCCTGGGTCCCGGCCCACGGTGGCGAGGAGTCCCTCTACCTGCGCCCCTTCATGATCGCCACCGAGGTCGGCCTGGGCGTCAAGCCGGCGAACGAGTACCTCTTCCTGGTGATCGCCTCCCCGGCCGGCGCCTACTTCCCCGGCGGCGTGCAGCCCGTCTCCATCTGGGTCTCCGAGGACCACGTCCGCGCGGTGCCCGGCGGTATGGGCGACGCCAAGACCGGCGGCAACTACGCCGCCTCCCTCCTCGCCCAGGCCGAGGCGGCGGCCGAGGGCTGCGCCCAGGTCTGCTACCTCGACGCGGTCGAGCGCAAGTGGGTCGAGGAACTCGGCGGCATGAACCTGTACTTCGTGTACGGCGACCGCATCGTCACCCCCTCCCTCACCGGCTCCATCCTGGAGGGCGTCACCCGTGACTCCCTGCTGACGGTCGCCGCCGACCTCGGCTACACCGCCGAGGAGGGCCGGATCTCCATCGACCAGTGGCAGGCCGACTCCGAGAGCGGCGCCCTCACCGAGGTCTTCGCCTGCGGCACCGCCGCCGTCATCACGCCCGTCGGCACGGTCAAGCGCACCGGCGCCGCCTGGCAGCAGTCCGGCGGCGAGCCCGGCCCCGTCACCCTCAAGCTCCGCGAGGCGCTGCTGAACATCCAGCGCGGCACGGTCGAGGACAAGCACGGCTGGATGCACGAGCTGGGCTGACGCCGACCGTAGATCACCACCAGGGCCGCCGCGGACGAAGCGTCCGCGGCGGCCCTGTCGTGTGCGAGCAGCCGGAGGCGGAGATCCACGCGCTGCTCGGCACCCACAAGGCGATCCGGCCGCCGTGCGGCCTCACCGGCGACTGACCCCCGCACGACTTCGGCCCGCTCGGCCACCGGCGCTCCTCGGCCTGGGCACCGGCGTGCTCCGGCTCGTGACCACGACCGGCACCGCGCTCCCGGGCGCGGTCACCCGTCACGGCCGCGCCGTGGTGTTCACCTCCACGGCTGACGACCTGGTCCCGGACGACACCCACGGGGTCGCGGACGTGTTGCTCCACCGGGGTCGCCGAACAGGCGGGCCCCACACCGGAGTTCACCGAGCACGCAGGTGGAACAGATCTTGTACGCCGGCACACGCATCGCACTCACCGCCGCGTTCGTCGCGGCCACGGTGGCGCTGACCGGGCTCCCGGCCGGTGCCGCACCCACCGCTCCGCGCACCGAACCGATCAGCGTCACGCCCCGGGGAAAGGCGGGCGGCGGCGACTCCGGGCACGTGGTGCTCAGCCGCGACGGCCGGTACGCGGCCTTCTCCTCGACCGCCCGGGACCTCGTCCCGGGCAAGCCCGGCGGTGTCTTCGTCCGCGACCTGCGGACCGGGAAGCTGGAGCGCGTCGCGGCCGGCCTGGACCCGTCGATCAGCGCCGACGGGCGGTACGTCGCCGTCGGCAGCACCTTCCGGCTGCTGGACCGGCGCACCGGCCGCACCGAGCGCCTCGACACCGGCCTTCCGGACGGCTTCACCCCCTCAGGGGAACTCTCCCTCAGCGCCGACGCCCGCCACGCCGTCTTCGTCGCCTCGTCCGACGAGGGCTACGTCGTCTTCCTGCGCGACCGGGCCAAGGGGACCACCGAGCGGATCAGCCACCCGAAGCCGACCTGGGAGACCCGCAACGCCTTCGCCCCGACCGTCAGCGACGACGGCGACCGGGTCGTCTACCAGTACACCTACGCCAACGGGCCGCGCGGCGACGACTGGGGTGACGTCTGGATGTTCGACCGCGCCACGGGCGAGCGCACCCAGATCGACCGCTCCCACGACGGTTCGCCGACCGAGCGGGAGTCCCTGGAACCCTCGATCAGCGGCGACGGACGGACGGTCGTCTTCGAGTCCCGGGACACCCGTCTGATCCCGAACGACGACGACGGCAGCTGGAACGTGTTCGTGCACACCGTCGCCACCGGAAAGAACCGGCGGCTGCACGCCACCCACGGCGGACCGCGCAACGCCCACACCCGTGACCCCGCCGTCAGCGCCGACGGACGCTTCGTCACCTTCACCTCGTGGGTGGAGGAAACGGGCAGCCGGGACGGCTCGGAGCACCCGGTCCATCTCCGGGACCTGAAGAAGGGCACCACGGTCCTGCTCACCCCGGACACCACCGGGGGCACCGCCACGGCGTCCGTCGCACCGGGGGCGATCGCCGACGGCGGCGGCCGCGTCGCCTTCGAGTCCCGCGACCCGGCCCTCGTCCCGGCCGGCGACACCAACGACGCCCGGGACGTCTTCGTACGCCATACCCGGTGACTGCGGTGACGGCGGTGACGGCGGTGACGGCGATGACCGTGAGGTGATCAGCGCACTGTTCGCATCCTGAGACGGACGGTGAGGGCGGGGGCGGTCTGTGCCAGACTGCCCCCCGTGCTCTCGTTCGCCATGATTATTGGCAGCAGGCGCGCCGGTCCGCAGTGACCACCACGTACGACCAGGTACGGGTGGACACCGTCGTCCTCGACCCGCGCGCAGACCTCTCGCACCCGCGAGGGGTTTTTCGCTTTTCTGGCCCACCTTCAGCCGGGAGCGCAGCGTGAGGGACCATTGGGGGCGGTGGAGCCGGTCATTCCGGTACAGACCGAGATCCAGCGGGATCCAACAGCAGGAGCCTTGACACCATGACGGAAACCAGCGAACTCGACGACTCCTTCCACGTCTTCGACACCACGCTGCGCGACGGCGCCCAGCGCGAGGGCATCAACCTCACCGTCGCGGACAAGCTGGCCATCGCACGGCACCTGGACGACTTCGGCGTCGGCTTCATCGAGGGCGGCTGGCCCGGCGCGAACCCGCGCGACACCGAGTTCTTCGCCCGCGCGCGGAAGGAGATCGACTTCAAGCACGCCCAGCTGGTCGCGTTCGGCGCGACCCGCCGCGCGGGCGGGAAGGCGAGCGAGGACCCGCAGGTCAACGCCCTGCTCGACTCCGGCGCCCCGGTGATCACCCTGGTCGCGAAGTCCCACGACCGTCATGTGGAACTCGCCCTGCGCACCACCCTCGACGAGAACCTGGAGATGGTGCGCGACACGGTGTCGTACCTCCGTTCCCAGGGCCGCCGGGTCTTCGTCGACTGTGAGCACTTCTTCGACGGCTACCGGGCCAACCCCGAGTACGCCAAGGCCGTCGTCCGCACCGCCGCCGAGGCCGGCGCCGACGTGGTGATCCTCTGCGACACCAACGGTGGCATGCTCCCCGCCCAGGTCCAGGCCGTCGTGGCGACCGTCCTCGCCGACACCGGTGCCAGGCTCGGCATCCACGCCCAGGACGACACCGGCTGCGCGGTCGCCAACACCCTGGCCGCCGTCGACGCCGGCGCCACCCACGTCCAGTGCACCGCCAACGGCTACGGCGAGCGCGTCGGCAACTCCAACCTCTTCCCGGTCGTCGCCGCGCTGGAGCTGAAGTACGGCAAGAAGGTCCTCCCCGAGGGCGCCCTGCGCGAGATGACGCGGATCTCGCACGCGATCGCCGAGGTCGTCAACCTCACGCCCTCCACGCACCAGCCGTACGTCGGTGTCTCCGCCTTCGCGCACAAGGCCGGCCTGCACGCCTCCGCGATCAAGGTCGACCCGGACCTGTACCAGCACATCGACCCCGAGCAGGTCGGCAACACCATGCGGATGCTGGTCTCCGACATGGCCGGCCGCGCCTCCATCGAGCTCAAGGGCAAGGAGCTGGGCGTCGACCTCGGCGACGACCGCGAGCTGGTCGGCCGGGTCGTCGAGCGGGTCAAGGAGCGCGAACTGCGGGGCTACACCTACGAGGCCGCCGACGCCAGTTTCGAGATCCTGCTGCGCGACGAGGTCGCGGGCACGCCGCAGCGGTACTTCCGCACCGAGTCGTGGCGGGCCATCGTCGAGGACCGCCCCGACGGCAGCCACGCCAACGAGGCCACGGTCAAGCTGTGGGCCAAGAGCGAGCGCATCGTCGCCACGGCCGAGGGCAACGGCCCCGTCAACGCGCTCGACCGCGCCCTGCGCGTCGCCCTGGAGAAGATCTACCCCCAGCTCGCGAAGCTGGAGCTGGTCGACTACAAGGTCCGCATCCTGGAGGGCAAGCACGGCACCAACTCCACGACGCGGGTGCTGATCTCCACGACGGACGGTACGGGGGAGTGGTCCACGGTGGGCGTGGCGGACAACGTGATCGCCGCGTCGTGGCAGGCGCTGGAGGACGCTTACACGTACGGGTTGCTGCGGGCGGGGGTTGAGCCGGCGGAGTAGGCCCGGGTGGGTGCGGGCGCGTTCCCGGGCGCGAGTGCGTGGGGGCTGGTCGCGCGGTTCCTCGCGCCCCACAAAAGCAGGGGCTGCGCCCCGCGCATTTTGCCTGAGGGCCGCAGGCCCGAAAAAAGGGGCGCGGGGAACCGCGCGAGAACCCCCACCGGACCGCACCCGACGGCGCACCCCGAAAACGCACCCCGAAAACGCACCCGGCATCGACTGCCATCACGTCACCAAGTCGAGCACCTGCACGGTCACCGGCATCCAGGCACTCACAGGCCCCCGTTGATCGAATTGTCCGTTTTCGTGACGATCGAGGTAGCTTCGAAGATATGAAAGGCGTACCGAGTCGACGTCGTCTCCTCCTCCGCCTGCTGATCGCCCCGCTCGCCGCGGCGGCCCTGGCGGTGCTGGCGGTGCTGTCGGTCGGTGCGCCGAGCGCACACGCGGCCACCGACCTGTCCACGGTGGCCGCGGCCCTGCGCGAGAGCCCGGTCTACGTCGACCCGGCCGCCACCGACCTGCTCTCCGCGACGGACGCCGAGGCCCTCGCGGACAAGATCGAGGACGCGGACGAGCCGATCTTCGTGGCGGTCCTCCCGCCCGGCTACCCGACCGAGAACCTCTTCCAGAACCTCCGCACCGAGACGGGTGTGACCGGCCTCTACGGTGTCCGCCTCGGCGACCGCTTCGACGCCCGGGCCGACAGCAGTGTCCTGAGTCAGGAGGCCGTCGCCAACCTGGTCACGGCGGTCCAGGGCGCCGGCGACCCGAAGGCCCAGCTCAACGACTTCGTGGACGACGCCCTGCGCAGCAACCCCGGCGGCACGGCCCCGTCGAGCTGGAGCGACGGCGCCGACGCGGGCGTGGACGTCGGCGCCCTGGCAGCGGCCGGCGCGGTCGTGGCCGCGGGCGGCGTCGGCGCGTACGCGCTGGTCCGCCGCAACCGTAGCCGTAAGGAGGAGGAACGGCGCGAGGCGCTGGCCAAGCTCGCCGTGGTGGTGGACGAGGACATCACGGCCTTCGGCGAGGAACTGGAGCGTCTGGACTTCCACCCCGCCGAGGCTGGCGCCGACGACGCGATGCGCGCCGACTACGAACGGGCCCTGGACGCCTACGAGAAGGCAAAGTCCCTCATGGCGGCGGCCACCCGCCCCGAGGAGGTCCGCACGGTCACCCAGACCCTGGAGGACGGCCGCTTCTCCCTGGCGCAGCTTGCCGCCCGCAGGGAGGGCCGCCCCCTGCCGGAGCGCCGCGCCCCCTGCTTCTTCGACCCCCGTCACGGTCCGTCGGTCGCGGACGTCCTGTGGGCCCCGGGCGTCGGGACCGCACGCGAGGTGCCGGTCTGCGCCGCCGACCGGGCCCGCCTCGCCGACGGCCAGGACCCCATGATCCGCGAGGTGGAGACGGTGTCCGGCGCCCGCCGCCCGTACTGGGACGCAGGCCCGGCCTACGGTCCCTGGGCGGGCGGTTACTACGGCGGCGGCCTCCTCCCCGGCCTCCTCGTCGGCACCATGCTGGGCAGCATGATGGCCACCCCCTCGTACGCCGCCATGTACGGCTCCGGTTACGGCGACTTCGGCGCGGACTCCGGCTACGGCGGCGGAGACGTCTCGGGCGGTGACTTCGACACGGACGACTTCACCGGCGGCTTCGGCGGCGGTGACTACGGCGGGGGCGGTGACTTCGGGGGCGGCGGCGACTTCGGCGGAGGCTTCTGAGGCCCCGCCCCGACGCGGGCCGCCCGCAAGCCGTAGGCCGCGAGCCGCTACCAGGGGGCGTGGGCACGAGCACGGGCCCGGCGCTGGGAGCCGCCGGGCCCGTGGACGTCGTACGGAAGCGGTGCGGTGCCCCGCTCAGAGAGTGGCCGCGGCCGACGCGATCTGCGACGCGAAGGTGGACACCTCGGTGTAGACACCGGGCGCGTTGGGCTTGGCGCAGCCTATGCCCCAGCTGACGATGCCGACCTGGATCCACTGGTTGGCGTTGTCCCGGCGGAACATCGGACCGCCGGAGTCGCCCTGGCAGGTGTCGACGCCACCCGCCGCGTACCCGGCGCAGATCTCCTCGCCGGGGATGAGCCCGCTGTAGCCGCTGTAGGAACGGCAGGTCGCGTCGCTCACGAACGGCACGGTCGCCTTGAGCATGTACCGCTGCTGGGCGCCGCCCTGCGTGGCCGCGCCCCAGCCGGCGACCGTGAAGGTGCCGGAGTTGTACGCGGTGGTCGTGGCGATCTTCAGCGTCGGGAGGTTGATGGGCGAGGCGAGCTTGATGAGCGCCCAGTCCTTGCCGTCGCCGTTGTAGCCGGGGGCCCGGTACACCTTGGTCGAGCGGACCTGGACCCGGCCGCTGGTGCTCTGCAGGTCCACGACGCCGGCCGTGGCCGTGATGCCGGTGTTGTTGCCGGTCGCGCCGACACAGTGCGCGGCCGTGAGCACGATCTGCTGCGTGTACAGCGCGCCGCCACAGCCCATCGACAACCGGACCATGAACGGGAACTCGCCCTGCGCGGCCCGCGTGCCGCCGACCACCGGCGCCGGCGCGGCCGTGGCCGTCGACACGGGCTGCAGACTGGCGATCGCGAGCGCGGCGGCGCCGACAGCCGCACATCTCTTCAGGGCGGTGATGAGTCGCTTCAACGTGATGCCTTCCGTGGGGGGTTGACATGCGATGAGTCGTTCGATGACGCGTACTGCCGAACCGCAGACATGACGCAGACATGCCAATGAGGCGCCAGGAAATCACCCTGGATGGCATGCCCAGGTCAATTTCTGTTGCTGGATTATGAGAACGCCGTAACCCCCCACACAAGAGGCGCGAACCAGCCAGCTTCACTTCCACCGAGGAACCGTCCCGCGGAAAAGGGAGTGCGGCCGCGCCGGAGGAGTGCGCACACTGACTCGGTGATCGACATCTCGCCCGAGCTCGTACGCGCCCTGATCTCAAGCCAGTTCCCGCAGTGGGAGGACCTTCCCGTCAGAGCCGTCGACCGGCAGGGCTGGGACAACCGGACCTTCCGGCTCGGGGACCGGCTGTCGGTCCGGCTGCCCAGCGCGGAGGGCTATGTGGCCGCTGTGGCCAAGGAGGACCGCTGTCTGCCCGAGCTGGCCCGGCACGTGCCGCTGCCCGTGCCGGAGCCGGTCGCCGTCGGAACGCCGGGGGAGGGGTACCCGTTCCCGTGGTCGGTGCGGCGGTGGCTCCCGGGGGAGACGGTCGAGGCCGCGACGGGCGTCGACCGGACCCGTCTCGCCCGCGACCTCGGCGACTTCCTCACCCGGCTGCGCGAGGCGCCCGTCGGGCGCGGCCCGGCCGCCGGCAGGCACTCGTACTTCCGTGGCTGCCATCCCAGCGTCTACGGCGACGAGGTCGAGGCCGCCATCGAGCGGCTGGCGGACTCCGTCGACGTCGCCGCCTGCCGGGCCGTGTGGGCCGAGGCGCTGACGTCCGCCTGGCCCTCCCCGCCCGCCTGGTTCCACGGCGACGTCTCCGTCGGGAACCTCCTGACCACGGACGGGGCTCTCTCCGCCGTCATCGACTTCGGTTCCTCCGGCGTCGGCGACCCCGCCTGCGACCTCGTCATCGCCTGGAACCACTTCACCGGCGAGGAACGGAAGGTCTTCCGCGAGGCCGTCGGCCTGCCCGCCGACGCCTGGCGACGGGCCCGGGGCTGGGCGCTGTGGAAGGCCCTGGTGAGTACGGCGGGACTGTCCAGCCCCGACCCGGACGGGCGGCAGCGCAGGGTGCTCGACCAGGTGCTGGAGGACGCGGTCGTCTAGGACCGTGGCCGTGTGGGGAACCGTGGCCGCGTCCAGAACCGAAGCCGCCCGCCGACCGAGTCCGGGACCGCGAAGCGCATCAAGCTCCGTGAAGCCACATCTAGGACCGAAGCGGTCCTGGATGCCGCCTACCGTGCGGGCATGACCACTCCCGAAGCCTCGGAAGCCCGCGCGTTCCCCGACGCCGAAGACCTCGACGCCTGGCTGGCCGCCCACCCGGCCCCACCCTCCGGCGACCTCTGGGTCAAGGTCGCCAAGAAGGGGACCGGGATCCGTTCCGTCGGTGCCGGTGAGGTGAATGACATCGCCCTCTGCCACGGGTGGATCACCAGCAGCCGACGCCGTCTCGACGCCTCGTACTTCCTCCAGCGGATCACCCCGCGCCGGCCGGGCGCCGACTGGTCGATGGTGAACGTGCGGCGGGTGGCGGAGCTGACCGCCGCCGGGCGGATGCGGTCCGGTGGTCTCGCGGAGGTGGCCGCCGCGCGGGCGGACGGCCGGTGGGCGGCGGCGTACGAGTCGCAGAGGAACGCCGTCGTCCCCGACGACCTCGCGGCCGCGCTGGCGCGGAACCCCCGGGCGAAGGCCGCCTTCGACGGGCTCGGCAGGACGGAGCGGTACTTCGCCATGCTCGGCGTGCTGCGGGCGCGTACCCCGGGTCAGCGTGAGGCTCGGTCGGCCGCGGCGGTGGAGAGGCTGGCGGCGACGGCAACGGCGACACCGGAGGACGGGCGAGCTGCCCGGTGACGTACGCGGGCGGACGGGGGGGCGGCCCTGCGGCGGCGTCCGCCCTCGAACACCCCGCCGGGCGCCCGCATCCGGACCTGTCTCGCCCCCTGCCGCCGCGCTCCTCGCCCGCCGCAGACATGCCGCGCCCCCGCCCTCCTGCCCATGGGGCAGTCGAAGGGCGAGGGTGCTGGGCGGTGCGTCGGAACCGCGCGGCGTCGCCGGGCGATGGGGTCAGGCGTTGCGGATCGCCGAGATGTCGAAGGTGAGCTTGATCTTGTCCGAGACCAGAACGCCGCCGGTCTCCAGCGCCGCGTTCCACGTCAGGCCCCACTCGGAACGCAGGATCTCCGCCTTGCCCTCGAAGCCGACGCGCTCGTTGCCGAAGGGGTCCTTGGCGGCGCCGTTGAACTCCAGGTCGATGGTGAGCGGCCTGGTCGTGCCGAGGATGGAGAGGTCGCCGGTGATGCGGTAGTCGTCGCCGCCGAGGGCCTCCGCCTTCGTCGAGCGGAAGGTCATCGTCGGGAACTCCTCCGTCCTGAAGAAGTCCGCGCTCTTCAGGTGACCGTCCCGGTCGGCGTTGCCGGTGTCGATGCTCTCCATCTTGACGTCGATGGAGGCGGTGGACAGGGACGGGTCCGTGCCGTCCAGGTGCAGGCTGCCGGAGAAGTCGAGGAAGGCGCCCTTGACGTTGGTGACCATGGCGTGGCGGGCCGTGAAGCCGATCGTGGTGTGGGACGCGTCGATCGAGTAGTCACCGGTCAGCGCGGCGAGTTCGGGGTTCACCGCGGAGACGGTCGCCGGGGTGGTGGCGGTCTCGGTGGTCGAGTTGCTGCGGCCGAAGATGCCCATGACGTGCTCCTTGAGTGATGTCGTTCAATGTTCAACCAACTGACACGGCCCACCGTAGACCTATTCCGTTCAAGTTTCAACCGTGTCGGCTCGGTGATCATCGTGTCACTCGTTGTTGATCCGGCGGCGCCCCAGTGGTACACGGCATGGCCATGACCCCCACACGCCGGACCGTCCTCCTCCTCGCCACGACCCTGGCGGCCGCGACCGCCCCCGACCCCGCCCACGCCGCCGACGAGTACGCCGCCGACGAGTACGACACCCTCCGCCGCCGCTGGCTCGCCATCGCGCTCGGCGAGGGCTACGACCCCACCGCCGAGCCCTACGCCACGCGCCTGCGCGAGACCGGCGACCTGGCCCACGCCTTCCGCGCGGCCATGGCGCCCACCGTGAACTCCCTCTGGCCGGGCCACCCCTTCGACCCGCCCGCCGGAATCACCCAGAGCTACAGCCGCCTGTGGACGATGGCCCAGGCGTACGCCCAGCCCGGCACCGGCCGCACCGGCGACACCGCCCTCCTCGCGGACGTCCTGCGCGGCCTCGACCACCTCACCGCCACCGTCTACCACCCCGGCACCACCCGCTACGGAAACTGGTGGGAGTGGCAGATCGGCAGCCCCCGCCTCCTGCTGGACATCGTCGCCGCCCTGTACGACGAACTGACCCCCGCCCGCAGGGTCGACGCCTGCGCGGCGATCGACCACTTCATCCCCGACACGATGCTCCGCGACCACACCGGCACCTCCACCGGCGCCAACCGCGTCGACCTCTGCCGCTCCGTGGCCCTGCGCGGCATCCTCGGCCGTGCCCCCGAGAAGATCGCCCTCGCCCGCGACGCCCTGTCACCCGTCTTCCCGTACGTCACCCGGGGCGACGGCCTCTACGTCGACGGCTCGTTCGTGCAGCACACCTGGGTCGCCTACTCGGGCACGTACGGGCAGGTCATGCTCGACGGACTGGGCAGGCTCTTCGCGCTGCTGACCGGGTCGGGCTGGGCCGTCACCGATCCGAACCGGCAGATCGTGTTCGACGCCGTGGAGCGGGCCTACGCCCCGCTCGTCCTCGACGGGCTGGTGATGGACAGCGTCAACGGCCGTGCCATCAGCCGGGGTTACCTCAGGGGCGACGACCGGCACATCATGCGCGGCGACCACTTCCACGGGCAGGGGGTCATCGCCGCGATCGCGCTGCTCGCGCTCGGCGCCGGCCCCGCCGAGCGCGAGCGGTGGCACGGGCGGATCAAGGGGTGGATCGAACGCGACACGGTGACACCGATCCTCACGGCGCGACAGTTCGGTGTCGCGGACCTGGCCCGGCTGCACGCCGTCGCCGCCTCCCCGGTCGCCGCCGCGCCCGAACCCGTCGGCCACCGTCTCTTCCCCGCCATGGACCGGGCCGTCCACCGCCGCCCCGCCTTCACCGTGAACATCGCCATGGCCTCCGACCGCATCGCCCACTACGAGTGCGGCAACGGTGAGAACCCGCGCGGCTGGCACACGGGATCGGGGGCGACCCTGTGGTGGGCCGACGGGCACGGCGACCAGTACACGAACTGGTTCTGGCCCACCGTCGACTGGTACCGCCTCCCCGGCACCACCGTCTCCACCAAGCGGCTCGCCGACCGGGAGGGCGGCGAATGGGGCGCGCCGAAGCCCGCGGTCCGTTGGGTCGGCGGTACGACCGACGGCGAGTACGCCGCCGTCGGTCAGCATCTCGCGGGCCTCGGTTCCACGCTCCGGGCCCACAAGTCCTGGTTCTGCGTCGCGGACTCCGTCATCTGTCTCGGGGCGGGCATCACCTGCGCCGACGGGGTGCCGGTGGAAACGGTGGTCGACAACCGGAACCTGGGGGAGAGCGGCGCCACGGCGGCTCCCCAGCCCCTCCTGCGCGGTCGGCTCTGGGCACATCTGGAGGGTCACGGCGGCTGGGTCTTCTCGGACCCGACAGCGGGTACCAGCCGGCCCGGGGGGCCCGTCCTGCGGACCCTCCGCGAGGACCGCGCCGGCGCCTGGTCGGACATCAACACCGGCGGTACGACCGAGCGCCGCACCCGGCGCTGGCAGACCCTCTGGCTGGACCACGGCACCGATCCGGTGAACGCCGGCTACGCCTATCTGCTCATGCCCGGAGCGTCCCGCGGCGCCGTGGAGGCCCGTTCCGCCGACCGGCGCTGGTTGTCGATCCTCGCCAACGACAGCGCCTGCCAGGCCGTTCACGTCCCCTCCCTGGGGCTGCTCGCCGCCAACTTCTGGCAGCCCGGTACGGTGGGCCCGCTCACGGCCTCTGCCGGGGCGAGCGTGCTGCTACGCCGCCGGGGGAGGAGCGCTACTCTCTGCGTGAGCGAACCGCCCCGCACCGGCGAGCCCGTGGAGATCATCTGGAGTGGCCCGTTCCGCACGGTGGTCCGGGCGGACGAACCGGTCGAGGTGCTGGAGTCGGCCCCCGGCCGGCTACGGCTCCGCGTCACACCCGGCACGGCCTGCGCCACCCACACCTGTGACCTGACTCTCCCCTGAGAGGCCCGACCCGCCTTTGTGCGACCCCTACAAGCCCCCCACCCCCTGAGCAGTCGGTTCGACTGCATGCCGACGAGGTTCTGTTCAGGGGTACCAGGAAAACACGCCGGAGACTGTACGGAGTCGACGGACCGCTTTCCTCGCTCGGCTTCGTAAGGTCGCTACATGACCGTTTTGGATGAGGCACCGGGTGAGCCGACGGACGCGCGCGGGCGAGTGGCCGAACTGCACGAGATCCGTGCCCAGGCGTTGGCCGGCCCCAGCGAGAAGGCGACCGAGGCGCAGCACGCCAAGGGCAAGCTGACCTCCCGGGAGCGCATCGAGCTGCTGCTGGACCCGGGCTCCTTCAACGAGGTCGAGCAGCTGCGCCGGCACCGGGCCACCGGATTCGGTCTGGAGGCCAAGAAGCCGTACACCGACGGTGTCGTCACCGGCTGGGGCACGGTGGAGGGCCGTACGGTCTTCGTCTACGCGCACGACTTCCGGATCTTCGGCGGGGCGCTGGGCGAGGCCCACGCCACGAAGATCCACAAGATCATGGACATGGCCATCGCGGCCGGTGCCCCGCTGGTCTCGCTCAACGACGGCGCGGGTGCCCGTATCCAGGAGGGTGTCTCCGCGCTGGCCGGTTACGGCGGCATCTTCCAGCGCAACACCAGGGCGTCGGGTGTCATCCCGCAGATCTCGGTCATGCTGGGCCCCTGCGCGGGCGGCGCGGCCTACAGCCCCGCCCTGACCGACTTCGTGTTCATGGTCCGCGAGACCTCGCAGATGTTCATCACCGGCCCGGACGTCGTCAAGGCGGTCACCGGCGAGGAGATCACGCAGAACGGCCTGGGCGGCGCGGACGTGCACGCCGAGACCTCCGGCGTGGCGCACTTCGCGTACGACGACGAGGAGACCTGCATCGCCGAGGTGCGCTACCTCCTGTCGATGCTCCCCCAGAACAACCGCGAGAACCCGCCGCGCGTGGAGCCCTCCGACCCGGTGGACCGCCGCAGCGACGTCCTCCTCGACCTGGTCCCGGCCGACGGCAACCGGCCGTACGACATGACCAAGGTCATCGAGGAGATCGTCGACGACGGCGACTACCTGGAGGTCCACGAGCGCTGGGCCCGCAACATCATCTGCGCCCTGGGTCGGCTCGACGGCCAGGTCGTCGGCATCGTCGCCAACCAGCCGCAGTCCCTCGCGGGCGTCCTCGACATCGAGGCCAGCGAAAAGGCCGCGCGCTTCGTGCAGATGTGCGACGCCTTCAACATCCCGATCGTCACTCTCCTGGACGTACCCGGCTTCCTCCCGGGCGTCGACCAGGAGCACGGTGGAATCATCCGCCACGGCGCGAAGCTGCTGTACGCCTACTGCAACGCGACCGTGCCCCGGATCTCCCTGATCCTGCGCAAGGCGTACGGAGGTGCCTACATCGTCATGGACAGCCAGTCCATCGGGGCCGACCTCACGTACGCGTGGCCGACCAACGAGATCGCCGTCATGGGCGCCGAAGGTGCCGCCAACGTCATCTTCCGGCGCCAGATCGCCGAGGCCGAGGACCCCGAGGCCATGCGGGTCCGGATGGTCAAGGAGTACAAGGCCGAGCTGATGCACCCGTACTACGCGGCCGAGCGCGGCCTCGTGGACGACGTGATCGACCCCGCGGACACCCGCGCGGTCCTCATCCGCTCCCTGGCGATGCTCCACACCAAGCACGCGGACCTGCCGTCCCGCAAGCACGGCAACCCGCCGCAGTAACCCGCCGGTTCCTTCGCGGTACCCCTGCGGAAACCTCATCCACGGAGACTGACACCCATGAAGCTGCCTGATATTCGCGTCGAGAAGGGCCACGCCGAGCCGGAGGAAGTGGCCGCGATCACCGCGCTGCTGATGGCCCGAGCGGCCGCGCAGCCGAGCGAGGCCACCCCGGTCCACCGGGGCCGCCTCCGTGCGGGCTGGCGCCGCCTGGAGCGCGAGCCGGGGTTCAGGGCGCCGCACAGCTGGCGCTGAGCCTTGGCTTGAAAGGGCCCCCATCCTTGGTGCTTTCTAGGGGTCGTCGCAACACGTGGTTGTGTTGATCAGGCCGCGAGCAGTTTGTGCAGGCGCTCGGCTGGGGTTTCCCAGCCGAGCGTTTTGC
>NZ_JARGEE010000789.1:0-1930 GCF_033794485.1 Streptomyces sp. MB09-02B | reverse complement strand
CTTCCTCGACCGGCTCGCAGGCCACTTCGACCACAAGGTCCACCTCGTCGTGGACGGCCACTCCGCCCACCGCTCCCGCAAGGTCCGCACCTGGCTCGCTGATCACCCGGACCGGATCGAGCTGCACTTCCTGCCGTCGTACTCGCCGGAGCTGAACCCCGACGAGCTGGTCAACGCCGACCTCAAAAGGAGCCTGCCGATGCACGGCAGGGCCCGCGACCAGGCCCAACTCGCTGCCGAAGCCCGACGGTTCTTCCACCGACGCCAACGCCACACATCGTCCGGGGCTACTTCGGCGGCCCGCACGTCCGCTACATCCTCGAATAGAACCCTTTGAGTTTCGGATCAATAGAACCCCGCGATTCACAGAGGTCCGCACCGTGGGACGTGTTGGCCTACTGAGCCCTACGGCATACGCCTACCGCGCGTTGTGCCCACGGCGACCAGGCCAGAGGGGAAGATCAAATGACAAGCCGATTCCGCAAGGGGTCTCGACACATGCTTAGGGCCGCGGGGTTCGCCATGATCCGAGGTGCTGCGTACGCAGCTGGCAGCGCCGTCGTGACTGGATGGATCTGGTGGTTCCAGTCTCGGTAGTTCGCGCCGACTCCACGGGCAGCAGAACGACCGTGAGTGCGGGCTGCTACCCCTCCTGGGCGGCAGCCCGCACTGTGTTCACTCCCGCCAGGGCCGGGGTCCAGAGGGCCGGCCTGCCGTCGCGTCGCTGGAGAGCGAATGCCTTGACCAGGTGATCTCAGATTCGTGGCCGATCGGCCATCGATTGGCCATCGGCCGTGAGATTTGGCCACGGGATTTGAGATCCCACATCGTGTAGGTTCTCAGCGCCCACGCCATATGACGACACTGCAACCTTGGTGTTCTCAAGGAGCGTCCCGCCGCGCTGTCGGATCGATTCTCAACTTCGCGCCATATCCGCAGGGCTCTCAGCGACTGGCGACGACTGCCGAGACGCTGGCCTGGCCGTTCTCACGCAGACGCCACATGTGCAGTCGATATGGCGTCGGCGCTGAGAATATGGCGCGGATTTTGAGAACCTACACATCTGTAGGATCTCGCGATCCACGTCATGGAGCACCGCCGTGACCTGCTGCTCTTCAGGCTGTCTCAGACAGTGACGGATGAGTTGAGTCTCAGGATCGTGTCGCTTCCTTCGACCGCCTCCGACGGAGTTGGCCAGGTCATGCGCGGTTCAGATCGAGGCTCGGAGGGCCTTCCGCAGGAGCTCGCCGAACTCTGCGGGGTGCGTGGTCAGCCCGATGTGCCCGCCGGGGAAGTGCTGAAGCTCCGTGCCGAGACGCTCGGCCAGGAAAGCGGCCGAGCGGTAGGGCAGCTCACCGCGTGAGTCCTGGCCACCGGCGATCACGAGCCGGTCCGACAGCCCCTCCAGCCGACTGATGTCCGGCGTGTAGGACATGAAGCTGGGCACGATCCGCCCGACGAAGTACGGCAGGTTGGCCATCGTCTGCTCGGCCCGCGCCGCTGCTTGGGGCGGAAGTTTGAGCTCGGCCTTCGGCTCGGTGGTGTCGCCGTCCTTCTTCAGGCCCGCAGCGAACACGGCCATCGCCGGCATGAGCCCTTGGGCGCGGAACGTGTCCTGCACTTGTGCGATGAGTGCGCGGTGTTCAGCCGCATCCGGCAGGACCTCTACTACTGGCGGCTCGTGCATCACAACGCGTGCAATGCGTTCGGGGTGGGCGGTGAGCAGGTGCAGGGCGGCGATAGCGCCTGAACTGGCGCCGAAGACCAGGGCGGGCTCACCGGGCGACAGCAGTTCCACCATCCGGAACGCGTCATCGGCGTGCTCGGCCACTTGAGGTTCCCCCGTTGCGCGAGAGGTGCTGATCAGCTGGTCAGTGAGGGTTGACGGGGTTTCAGGTTCGTCGGTTCGGCCGTCGCCTGCTCGGCGTAG
>NZ_JARGEE010000788.1:0-1931 GCF_033794485.1 Streptomyces sp. MB09-02B | reverse complement strand
CCCCGCCCCTATCCCACCCGCACCGACCGCGGATCGAACCCGAACGGCAGTTCCAGCCGATGCGCACGCATCAACGCGTCGTCGACGAGGAGTTCACCCGTCGGACCGTCCGCCGCGATCACCCCCTCGCTGAGGATCAGCGACCGGGGGCACAGTTCGAGCGCGTACGGCAGATCGTGCGTGACCATGAGGACCGTGACGTCCAACGACCGCAGGATGTCGGCCAGTTCGCGCCGCGACGCCGGGTCGAGGTTGGAGGACGGCTCGTCGAGGACGAGGATCTCCGGCTCCATGGCGAGCACCGTCGCCACGGCCACCCGGCGCCGTTGCCCGAAGGAGAGGTGGTGCGGCGGCCGTTCCTTGAAGTCCGCCATACCGACCTGTTCGAGGGCCCGGTCCACCCGGGCCTCCAGCTCGGGCCCGGTCATGCCCGCCGCCGCCGGCCCGAAGGCCACGTCCTCCCGCACGGTCGGCATGAAGAGCTGGTCGTCGGGGTCCTGGAAGACGATGCCGACCTTCCGCCGGATCTCGGCCATGTGCCGCTTGCCGACGGGCATCCCGGCGACGGTCACCGTGCCGGCGCCCCCGGTGAGGATGCCGTTGAGGTGCAGGACGAGGGTGGTCTTGCCGGCCCCGTTGGGCCCGAGCAGCGCGACCCGTTCGCCGCGCGCGACGGTGAAGTCGACGCCGAAGAGGGCCTGGTGGCCGTCCGGGTAGGCGAAGGCGAGCCCGGTGACTTCGAGGGACGGGGCGAGCGGAGGTTCGGACACGGTCACAGGCTCCATCCCAGCAGACAGACGACGAGCGCGGCGACCGGGAGGGCGAAGGCGTACGACCACTGCGCCCGGGACGCGGTCACCTCGTCGATGACGGGCATGGTGCCCGCGTACCCCCGGCTGATCATGGCCAGATGGACCCGCTCGCCCCGCTCGTACGAGCGGATGAACAGCGCCCCGGCGGTCTTGGCGAGCACCCCCCAGTGCCGTACGCCGCTCGCCTCGAACCCGCGTGACTCCCGGGCGATCCGCATCCGCCGCATCTCGTCGGTGATGACGTCGCCGTAACGGATCATGAAGGACGCGATCTGGACGAGCAGCGGCGGGAGTCTGAGCCGCTGGAGGCCGAGGAGGAGGGCGCGGAGTTCGGTGGTGGAGGCGAGGAGGACGGAGGCGGCGACGCCCAGCGTCCCCTTGGCGAGGACGTTCCAGGCGCCCCAGAGGCCGCTGACGCTCAGCGACATCCCGAGGACCTCGACGCGTTCGCCCTGCGCCACGAACGGCATCAGCACGGCGAACGCGACGAACGGGACCTCGATCAGCAGCCTTCGGAGCAGGAACCCGTAGGGGATCCGGGCCACGTACGCGACCACGCCCAACAGCACGGCGTACAGCCCGAACGCCCACATCGCCTCCCGTGGCGTCGACACCACGACGACCACGAAGGCGAAGACGGCCGCCAGTTTGGTGTGCGGCGGCAGGGCGTGCACGGGCGAGTGCGCGTGCCGGTAGAGCTTGTGGACGTGGCCCGCGCCCATGTCAGGCGTTCTCGGGCACGGACGTCGGGGACGCGGCGTCGTCCTCGCCGCTGCGCCGCTTGCGTACGGCCCAGAAGATCCCCGTACCGGCGACGACGGTGACGCCGACGCCGATCACGCCCGCGAGGCCACCGGCGAGGCGGGCGTCGGTGAGGCCCTCGACGCCGTAGTCGGCGAGCGGGGAGTCGGCGGCGGCGTGGTCCTCGACCTTGGCGTCGAAGCCCTTGTCGGCGGCGACCTTCTCCAGACCGTCGGGGCTCGCGGAGGCGTAGAAGCTGACGACACCCGCAAGGAGGAGGGAGGTGCCGAGTCCGGCGAGAATCAGCTTGCGGGGCGAGCGGGCGGCGACGGGTGCGGTCGCGGGCGCGGTGGCCGGCTCGGCGGCGGGGGCGGAAGT
>NZ_JARGEE010000787.1:0-1936 GCF_033794485.1 Streptomyces sp. MB09-02B | reverse complement strand
TTTTGTTGCCTTGCTAGTGGGCTTGGAGACTTGTATAACTGGCCACCCTCTGGGCAGACGTCTCCAACGCCGACGGAGCGGTCGGCTTCGTCCCCCCGGTGACCCGAGAAACCATCCGCCCGGAACTCCTCAAACACCTCACCGCCATGGCCGAAGGCAGACACCGCCTCCTCCTCGGCCTGGACGACACCGGCACCCCCGCCGCCACCGCCTTCTTCGGCTTCAACACCCACCGCCTCATGACCCACTGGGTCTGGCTCTACACGGTGATGGTCCACCCGTCCCACCAGGGCAAGGGCTACGGCCGCGACCTCATGAGGGCGGCCGAGACCGCGGCCCGCGACTTCGACGGCATAGACGCCATCCGCCTGTGCTGCCGAGGCGGCCGCGGCCTCGAACACTTCTACGCCTCCTGCGGTTACAAGGAGGTCGGCCGCGTCCCCGGCGCGATACGTGTAGCCCCCGGCGACCACCGCGACGACATCACGATGCTCCTGCCTCTGGTCTGAGGCCCCGCACCCCCGTGCAAGATCGCCCCCCGACCGTGCTTCACTGGACGATGCCCTGCGAACAACGGTGGCACTGTTCGGAACGGATACGGAAGAGTGGATTGAGATGCTCCGCTACACACTGATGCGCCTCGGTATCTTCGTGGGCTGCTTCGTGGTCGTCTGGGCCCTCGTCTACTCCGGTGTCGCCCCGCGCGGCCTCGGCGCGTCCAACGGCATGTGGATGGTCGTGCTCGCGCTCCTGGTCTCCGCGCCGATCAGCTTCGTCGCCCTCCGCAAGGAGCGCGACCGGGCCTCCGCGCGGATCGCCCCCCGCCTCGACCGCTCCATCGACCGCGTCAAGTCCAACCTCGCGGCCAACCGCGGCCAGGAGGACGAGGCCGACGACGCGGCACGGACTCCGGGCCCGGAGGCCACCGCCGAGGCCGACACGGCCGATGCGGCTGCCGTTCAGTCGGGCTCCGGCAAGGCCTCGTAGGCCGTGAGCGGACCGGCGGCAGGAGCGTTCGCCGGCCGGCAGAACAGGATCACCCGCCCTACGCCCGGGTCCCTCACCGGCGCCGGAACCGTACGCTTGCCCGCATGGGTGCTGTGAAGAGCAAACGGATGCCTCGTGCGGTACGGGAACAGCAAATGCTGGACGCGGCGGTGCGGACGTTCGGACAGCGGGGGTACCGGGCGGCCTCGATGGACGAGATCGCCGAACTGGCGGGCGTGTCCAAGCCGTTGGTGTACCTGTACCTGAACTCCAAGGAAGACCTCTTCACGGCCTGCATCCGCCGCGAGGCCAAGGCGCTCACCACGGCCGTACGCGCGGGTGTGAACCCCGAGCTGCCCGCCGACCGCCAACTCTGGGAGGGGCTGGGGGCGTTCTTCACGCACACCGCGCGCAATCCCGACGCCTGGGCCGTACTGCACCTCCAGGCCCGGACGCACGGGGAGCCCTTCGCCGCCGAAGTGGCGGCGATGCGGGAGGAGATGGTCGCGTTCGTGACCGGGCTGATCCTGGTCGCCGCGCGGGAGGCCCGCCGTGACCCGTCCCTGCCCGAGCGGGAGGTCGCCGGTCTCGCCGAGGGCCTCGTCGGCGCGGCCGAGGCGCTCGCCGCGTGGGCCAACGCCACGCCCGGCATCACCGCGCGCCAGGCCGCGACGACCCTGATGAACTTCGCGTGGGCCGGCCTGGGCGACCTGATGGAGGGCCGCCCGTGGGTACCGCCGGCTGCCGCGTGAGAGGGGGCGTGCGCGTCGCCGGGTGCGGGTCCGGTGGGGGCTGGTCGCGCAGTTCCCCGCGCCCCTGAAAAGCAGGGGCTGCGCCCCGTTAGGGGCGCGGGGAACTGCGCGAGAAGCCCCCACCCAGCCGCACTGGACCGACTCGCTCAGGCGACGAGCGGATACACATGCCCCCTCACATGAACACGCCCTCCACC
>NZ_JARGEE010000786.1:0-1954 GCF_033794485.1 Streptomyces sp. MB09-02B | reverse complement strand
GCGATTCTCGCGCTCTCGGGGCAGGGCGGTATGGCGTCCGTGCAGCTTTCCGTGGACGAGGTGCGGGGGTTGTCTCCGTTGGTCGACGGGCGGGTGGAGATCGCCGCCGTGAACGGGCCGTCGTCGGTGGTGGTGGCCGGGAGTGTGGAGGGTCTGGACGAGGTGATCGCCGAGGTCGGGGCGCGCGGTGTTCGGGCCAGGCGGATCGAGGTCGACTACGCCTCGCACACCGCCCACGTCGAGCGGCTCCGGAAGGAGATACCGGCGCTGCTCGCGGCCGTCACCCCCCTCCCCGCCTCGGTCCCCTTCCACTCGACGGTCACCGCTGAACGGTTCGACACCACCGGGCTGGACGCCGAGTACTGGTACCGCAACCTGCGGTCGACCGTGCGCCTCGACGACACGGTGGCGGGGCTGGTGGAGGCCGGTCATCGCGTCTTCGTCGAGGTCAGCCCTCACCCGGTGCTGGTCGGAGCGGTCCAGGCGACGGCGGAGGCTGCCGGGCGCGAGGTGGCCGCCACGGGGACGCTGCGTCGCGGCGAGGGGGGCCCGCGGCGGCTGCTGCTGTCGCTGGGGGAGGCGTACGCGAAGGGCGTTCCGGTCGACTGGCGGGCCTGCTTCACCGAAGCCGAAGCCGAAGCCGAAGCCGAAGCCGAAGCCGAAGCCGATGCGGAAGCGGAAGCCGAAGCGGATGTCCAAGGCTCTGGCACCAAGTACGTGGACCTTCCCACCTATCCCTTCCAGCACAAGCGCTACTGGCCCGAGACCCTCTCGGCCGGCGGGACCGGAGCAGGCCGGGCCGTCGACGACTGGCGTTACCGGGTCGTGTGGCGCCGGAGCACCCTCGCCGGGGAGGCGCGCCTGTCGGGGCGGTGGCTGCTGCTCATCCCCGAGGACCCCGGAGGGCGGCCGGGCGAAGGGACGTACGACAGGATCGCGGCGGCACTGCGGGAGGCCGGAGCCGAAGTGGCGGTCGCCGCCGCAGCGGGGTCGGCCGACGCCGTCGGCGACTGGGCGGGTGTGCTCGCCTCGCCCGCGTCCCTCGGCGACGCCGTCGCCCTGCTGCGCGACCTGCGTACGGCCGAGGTGGAGGCGCCGCTGTGGTGGCTGACGGAAGGCGCCGTCGCTGCCGTCGCCGGCGACACCGTACGGCCGGAGGCGGCGCAGTTGTGGGGCCTCGGGCAGGTGGTGGGGTTGGAGCACCCGGACCGCTGGGGCGGGCTGGTCGACCTGCCGGCCCGCTGGACCGAGGACACCGGCCGACGGCTGGTCACCGTCCTCGCCGCAGCGGACGACGGGACACGGGCCGAGGACCAGGTCGCCCTGCGCGAGTCCGGCGTGCACGCACGGAGGCTGGTGCGAGCCGTGGCGGGTGGACGCGGGCCGGAGCACGTCTGGACGCCGCGCGGAACCGTGCTGGTCACCGGCGGTACGGGCGGCATCGGTTCCCATGTCGCCCGCCGGCTGGCCGCCGACGGCGCAGAGCACCTGGTGCTGACGAGCCGTCGGGGCGCCGGGGCGCCGGGCGCCGCCGACCTGGGCCGGGAACTGGAGGCGCTGGGCGCCCGGGTGACGTTCGCGGCCTGCGACGTGGCCGACCGCGACGCCCTGGCGGCCGTCCTGGCGGGCATACCGTCGGAGGTGCCGCTCACCGCGGTCGTCCACGCGGCGGGCGTCGCGACCTTCTCCGACACCCTGTCCATCGAGGCGGACGAACTCGTGGCCGGTACGGCGGCGAAGGTGCGGGGTGCGCGGCATCTGGACGAGCTGACGGCCGGCCTGGATCTGGACGCGTTCGTGCTGTTCTCGTCCGGCGCGGCCGTGTGGGGCAGCGCGGGCAACGGCACGTACGCGGCGGCCAACGCCTATCTCGACGGCCTCGCCCACGAGCGGCGCTCGCGCGGCCTGACAGCCACCTCCCTGGCCTGGGGCGGCTGGGCGGGAGGGGGCAACC
>NZ_JARGEE010000785.1:0-1969 GCF_033794485.1 Streptomyces sp. MB09-02B | reverse complement strand
GGCCGGGGGTGAGTGTGTACGGGCGGCGCGACCCGCCCGTACACACTCACCCCCGGCCCGACCGTCAACGGCCGCCCGGCCAGCTGCTGCCACACCTCCGCGTCGGCGTGCAGATCGACGAACAACGTCGTGGACCCGGGCGTACGCAGCCGCAGTTCCTCCGCGATCCAGTGCCAGGGGAACGCGGTGTACCGGACGGTCGCCGGTGTCGTACGCGCCAGCGCCAGATGCACGAGCCGCTGTTTGCGGTCGAGTTGCAGCTGCCCGGCGAGATACACGGTGAGCGGCCCGGGCGCGGTCGCCGCCGCGCGCAGCCGCGTCAGGACGGCCTGGGGCTCCAGCGGGTCGGCCAGCTCCACGACGTTCGCCGTCCCCGTGCCGGACAGCACCTCGGGTGTGACGGCCGCCAGTACGGGAAGCACGGAGGCCGCGTCCACCAGGCACCCCTTGCCCATGGGCGAGGCCGCGAGCAGCAGCACCGTTCCGGGCATCGTTCCCTCCCCGTCGATCACCTGCACCAGCCAGCACGGTAACCGCTGCGCACGCAAAGGGGGAAAGGAGCACGGCAGGACCGGGACGAAGCGGAGACGGAAGCGCGGGCGGGAGGGGTGCGGAAGTGGGACGAAGCGGAGGCGGGAGCGAGGGCGGAAGCGGGACGAAGCGGAGGCGGAAGCGCGGGCGGAGCCGAGGTGGGGGCACTCACATGGGGGTGCCCGGCGGTCGTCGTACCGGCTCCGAGGCCCGGCGCACCGCGAAGATCGTCGTGTCGTCGTCGAGGCCGCCACCGGTGTGGGCGAGGACGCCGTCCCGGACGAGGCGGACCAGCGACTCGGGGTCGAGGGCGGGTGCCCCGGCGGCGAGGGCGCGGGCGAGGTGCTCGCGGAGCGGGAAGAAGACCCCGCGCCCGTCACGCGCCTCCGTCACCCCGTCCGTGACCAGGAGCAACGTCTCGTCTGCGGCGAGCCGCACGGTGGCTGTCCGGCGTTCCAGGGGCGCCAACTCACCGAAGCCCAGCGGCAGTCCCTCCCTCAACGGGAGGAACCGCACGCCGTGGGGGGAGAGCAGCAGCGGGGGCTCGTGGCCGAAGTTGACGACGTCCACGGTGAGCGTGTCGAGCCCCGCGAGGTCCGGGCCCCAGTCGGTGCGCTCGCTGCGCAGTTCGGGGAAGTCCAGCAGCACGGCGGTGGCGAAGCGTTCGGCGTCGTCGCGGCCGACGTGTGCGCAGTAGCGCACGTGGCGGACCATACGGGTCTCCAACCGCTCGGCCACGGTGCCCGGTTCGGCCTCGTAATAAGCCGCCTCGCGGAACGTGCCGAGCAGCACGGAGGCCGCCTCCACGGCCGCGAGCCCCTTGCCCTGGACGTCGCCGATGACGACGCGCGTGCCGTGGGGGCTGGGCTGGATGTCGTAGAAGTCGCCGCCGACGCGGGCCTCGCTGTCGGCGGCGAGGTAGATCTCGGCGTGGTCGAGGCCGCCGACGTCCGGCGGGAGCTGGCGCAGCAGGATGCGGCGGGTGGTGTCGACGACGGCCCGCATGTGCAGCATCCGCTCCTGTCCGCGCAGCCGCACCGCGCAGGCCAGCACGGACAGGATCCCGCCGAGGGCGACGAGGATGAAGTCGGGGAGGCCGGTGCGCTCCTGGTGGGGCCAGGAGTTGTCGCCCACGATGTACGTGAGCATCGCGAGCGCCGCGAAGAGCGCCGTCGTCCACACCCGGCAGACGGCGGCGGCCGTGCCCGGCACGAGCACCAGCCAGGAGATGACCCGGAAGTTGCCGCCGGTGAACCAGTCGATCACCGGTACGGCGAGCAGTACGACGAGCGGCGGCAGCCAGGCGACGTTCCGCCCGCGGATCCGCAGCGGCTGCTGCCGCGCGAAGGGGTCCGGCTCCCGGCGCCCGAGCGGCACCGGCATCCGCATCCGCATGTCCCACAGCGAAACACGCCCCCACGCCCCCCGCATCCCGACC
>NZ_JARGEE010000784.1:0-1971 GCF_033794485.1 Streptomyces sp. MB09-02B | reverse complement strand
CCGGAGCAACTGGCTCTTGTCCGGGAGGCTGTGCGCAAGGCCAAGGTGCCGCGGGCGAAACCGCGGACCTGGCGGGGGGCGGCGCTGGCCAAGGAGCTGCCGGTCGCCCGGGTGCTGGTCGACAAGGGAGTGCTGCATCTCGACCGGTACTTCGACTACGCGGTACCGGAGGAGTTGGACGCGGTCGCCCAGCCGGGTGTGCGGGTGCGGGTGCGGTTCGGGGCCGGCGGGCGGAATGTCCGCGAAGGGCGACGCGAGGGCGGCTCGCTGATCGACGGTTTTCTCGTCGAGCGGGTCGCCGAGTCGGACTACTCCGGCCCCCTGGCCGCGCTCGCGCAGGTCGTCTCCCCGGAACCGGTGCTGGGGCCCGAGCTGTTGGGGCTGGCACGGGCCGTGGCGGATCGGTACGCGGGGAGCCTCGCCGATGTGCTGCAGCTGGCCGTTCCGCCTCGGCACGGCCGGGCGGAGGCCGTGGAGATGGGCGAGCCCGCGCCCCCTCCCGCCGCTCCCGAGCCCGGGTCCTGGCTGCGGTACGGGCGCGGGGAGGGGTTTCTGCGGGCGCTGGCCGACGGCGGCGCGCCCCGGGCCGTGTGGACCGCGTTGCCGGGGCCGCAGTGGGCCGAGGAGATCGCGCGGGCCGTGCAGGCGACGCTGGCGTCGGGGCGCGGGGCGCTCGTCGTCGTACCGGCCGGGCGGCCGGCCGCTCGGGTCGACGAGGCGCTCGGGCAACTGTTGGGGGAGGGGCGGCACGCGCTGCTGACCGCCGATGCCGGGCAGGAGAAGCGGTACCGGGAGTGGCTGGCCGTGCGACGGGGGGCCGTACGGGCTGTGGTGGGGACCCGGGCGGCCATGTTCGCGCCGGTGCGGGACCTCGGGCTGGTCGTCGTCTGGGACGACGGCGACGCCAGTCACAGTGATGACAACGCGCCCTTCCCGCATGTGCGAGAGGTGTTGGAGCTGCGGGCCTCCCGGGACAAGTGCGGCTTCCTGCTTGGGAGTTGGAGTTGTACGGTCGAGGCCGCACAGCTCGTCGAGAGCGGCTGGGCCGCGCCGATCGTGGCCGGGCGGGAGCAGGTGCGGGCCGCCGCGCCGCTGGTGCGGACCGTGGGGGACACGGACCTCGCGCGGGACGAGGCGGCTCGGGCGGCGCGGCTGCCGAGTCTCGCCTGGCAGGTCGCGCGGGACGGACTGCGGGACGGGCCCGTGCTGGTGCAGGTACCCCGGCGCGGCTATGTGCCGCGGATGGCCTGCGCGCGCTGCCGGGAACCGGCCCGGTGCCGGCACTGTGCGGGGCCCCTGGAGGCGCGGGACGGCTCCGGGGCACTGCGGTGCGGATGGTGCGGGCGTGAGGAGGGCGGCTGGCACTGCCCCGAGTGCGGAGCCCACCGGCTGCGGGCACAGGTCGTGGGCGCGCGGCGGACCGCCGAGGAACTGGGGCGGGCCTTTCCCGCCGTGCCCGTGCGGACCTCCGGCCGGGAGCAGGTACTCGACACCGTGCCGGGGACGCCCGCGCTGGTCGTGAGCACGCCCGGGGCCGAGCCGGTCGCCGAGGGCGGGTACGCGGCTGCCCTGCTGCTCGACGGCTGGGCGATGCTCGGGCGGCCCGATCTGCGGGCCGGGGAGGACGCGCTGCGGCGGTGGATCGGCGCGGCCGCGCTCGTACGGAACCAGGGGGTCGGCGGCACGGTCGTCGTGGTCGCCGAGCCGACGCTGCGGCCCGTGCAGGCGCTCGTGCGGTGGGATCCGGTGGGGCACGCGGTGCGGGAACTCGCCGAACGAACCGAGTTGGGGTTCCCCCCGGTGTCGCGAATGGCTGCCGTGTCCGGACCGGCCCAGGCGGTGGCCGACTTCCTGGCCACGGTCGAACTGCCGTCGGACGCCGAGGTGTTGGGTCCCGTGCCGATGGCGGGACCGACGGTTCCCGGGGCCGGTGCGGGGCCTGCGGCAGGTGGGGGAAGGGCGCGTCTGGCC
>NZ_JARGEE010000783.1:0-1978 GCF_033794485.1 Streptomyces sp. MB09-02B | reverse complement strand
GCGGGGCTCGGTGAGCGGCGGGAGGAGGGGGGTCCTGGACGCCGGGTCGTCGGTGCCCCGGGTGGTCGGCGAGGAGGCTGCCCTAGCCGAAGCTGACGTCGCTGCGGTTGTCGGCGTGGTGGCGGTCGGTGTGGAGGCGGTCGTCGTTGAGATGGTCGGTGTGGAGGTGGTCGTCGTGGAGGTGGTCGACTCGGACTGCTGCGTCATCGAGGAGGCTCCCGTCGCTGAGCGTCGTCACGGAGGATCGTCGTCGCTGAAGACCACTGAAGAGCGCTGAGGTTCGCTGAGAGTCCCCGGGGCCGTCGAGAAGTGTCATCGCAGGTCCTCGAAAGCCGTGCCGAGGAGGGTCAACGCCCGTGCCACATGGGGTAGTTCCAGGGGGTCCGGCGCGGTGAGGGCCTGGGCGCGCTCCTCGTCGGTGGTGCCGAGGAACGCGTCGGTGGACAGCCGGACCCGCAGTGCCCCGAGGTCGTCCCCGAACCGGTGACCACCGGGCGCCGGCATCCCGAGCCGGTCGCCGAGGAAGTCCTCCACCTCCTGCGCGTCGCCGACGCCGTACCCGACGAGGGCCGAGCGCAGCGGGGCGAGGTCGACGTACAGGTGCCGCCCGGCGCGCGGCGGCAGGGCGAGCGCCCCGGCGGCCACCACGGCCCGGTGCGCGGCGCCGGCGAGACGGGCGTGCAGGCGTACGGCGGTGGCGAGCCGTTCGGTGACGGGGGCGGGCTCCTCCAGGGCGTGGGCGGCGGCCGCCGCGACCGGGGTGGCGACCCGGGCGCCCAGCGCGGTGAGCACGTCCAGGACCCGGTCGCGCAGCCCCGTCCCCTCCCCGCTCGCGGGGAAGCGGGCGACGGCGGCCGGCCAGCCCGCCGGCAGGAAGGCGCCGGCGAGGTCGGTGACGACGGTGACCCGGTCGGGCACCATCTCGGCGGGGCTGAGCAGCACGGTGTCGTGCGGGTCGTGCACGGTGTCGCGCCAGGTCTCGTCGCTGATCAGGTGCAGCCCCTCCCCCAGGGCGGCCTCCATGGCCTCGTGCACCAGTTCGGGCGGGGCCACGGTCGCGGTCGGGTCGTCGGCGACGCACAGCACGAGCAGCCGGGGGTCGCCTCCCTCGGCCCGGATCCTGCGGACGGTCTCCAAAAGGGCGTACGGGTCCGGCACGCCCCCGCACTCGGCGGGCGTGGCCACGTGGAAGACGGTTCGCCCCAGCGCTCGCGCCTGTGGCTCCCACCAAGCGGCGCACGGCCGTGGGAGCAGCACGTCGCCGCCGATCGCGGCGGTCAGCGCGAGGAGCAGGGCGGGGGCGCCGGGGGCGGCGAGGACCCGGTCCCGGGTGGTGGCCAGTCCGCGTCGGTCCCAGTAGCCGCAAGCGGCGTCCAGGAGGGCGGGATCACCACCGAGCGGGACGGGGTGGGGACGGCTCGCCTCGGCGGAGAGCGCGGCGGCCAGTTCGGGCAGGACGGGCAGCCCCTGGGCGGGGAGCGGCGGGCCGAAGCGGACCGGACCATGCCCTTCCGGATCCGTCCGCCGCATGTGTGCCTCCGCCCGCTCCTGATGCCTTGCCCGGCGGTCACCCCTCCGGGATCGCTCCGGGATGTCGATGGTGCTCGGTGGTGCTCGGTGGTGCTCGGTGATGCCCGCTGGTGCTCCGTCGTGCGTGGGGGGTGCGTCGGGGGTGCGTCGGTGTGCCCTGTCGAGCACGGCGCCCGCACCCTCGGCCTGTCAGTACCCAGGCTCACACGCCCCATGGGCCCCGGGGCGGGTTGCACCGGTCACACTCGCCCCGTGGCTTCGACGGGCCGGGCTCGGAACGCTCAGGGCGTCCAACGGTCCCGTCTGCGCAGCCGGTGCACGGCCGCGCCGAGCGCGCCCGCGACAAGGAGGCCGCCGGCGACCATGGCCGGGACCGAATCGGTGAAGGCGCCCCCCTCCCCCGCGTGGACGCCACGCTGGACCGGGGCCGGTTGGTGGGTGGAGGGGT
>NZ_JARGEE010000782.1:0-1982 GCF_033794485.1 Streptomyces sp. MB09-02B | reverse complement strand
GGTGCGGGTGTGGGGGGCTTCTCGCGCAGTTCCCCCGCGCCCCTAGGAGGCCGGGGCCGGCGGCTTCGATCGTGTGGCCTTGGTGGTCTTCTCTGATTTCCTCACCGCGGTGAGTTGGGCCGGGGTCAGCGAAGCGAGGAGTTTCTCGATCTCGTCCAGGCGGTCGGACGCGGTGTCGTGTTCTCGTCTGTGCTGCTCGGCGAGGGTGAGCTGGCGGTCCAGGGCCACGCGGGCCCTGCGGGCGAGGGCGTCGGTGTCCTGTTCGCTGCCGACCAGACGCTCGATCGTCTCGGCCCGCTCCCGGGCGACCTGTCCGATCACATGGCCTTGCTCCAGCGCCCGGTGCGGATCCCGGCTCATCAGCAGCCGTACGTACGGGGAGAGCGCGGTGCTGCTGCTCTGGTACTGCTGCCGGGCCAGTCGGCCGGCCGCGCCCCGGCTGTCGTGCAGGGAGAGCCGGGCCACCGCGAGCCGATGGTCGAGCCTCGCCACCTCGGCCCGCTGCCGCCTCAGCTGCTGGCCGGTCCTGCCGTAGGCCTCGGCGGCCTTCTCGGCCTCGCGGTGGAGCCGTTGGAGGTCGGTGAGGAGATCGGCGACCGAGCGGTCATCGGGGGAGGGTGACGTGGCGCCGGCCGTGTCGGTCGGTGCGTCGGCGGCGGGGGGTTCCGTGGCGGCCGTGGCGGGTGCGGGGGCCGTGGTGAGGAGGGCGCCGACCGTGAGGGCCGTGACCGTCGCCGTACCTACCAGGCGCAGAAGCCGTCCTGACACGTCATCACCTCCGGTGCTCAGGTGGGCCGTCCACCTCGCACCGGCAGGATCGGGGGAGGGGGAGGCGGGCGCGCGCCGGGTGGACCGTTCGGTGCCGGGGTGTCACTCGTCGGTGGGGCGCGGCCGCGCGGGCGGCGTGGCGGATTGCCCGTCCGTGGTGTCCCGGGTGCCGGTGACCGCCGGGACGTCCGGCTTTGACCAGGGCCACTTCAGGCGGCGCCGGGGGTCCGCGTCCGGCGTGTACTCGTACTTCCACAGCTGGTGCAGGAGGCCGCCCCGGCCGGCGTCGACCCGGCGGTAGACGAGGACCGTCGGCGGGCCGCCGGCGGCGTCGGGCACCGGGACCCGGTACGTCTTCGGGGGGTGCCCGGTGATGCCGAGCAGCACGGGCAGGACGCGCCCGTCGAGGGGGCCGCCGACGAAGGGGGTGTCTTGGCTCTTCACCCGACCAGTGTCACAGGATCGGCGTCACAGCAGGTGGCCGGCGTCGCCGACCACGGGCAGGACGCGGCGGGCCAGGGCTCCCACGGCGCCGTCCGGAGTCTCGACGGTGAGGGCGTGCCGTACGACGGCGGCGGTCTGCGGGTCGCGGCCGGCGGTGGCGGTGAGACAGGCGACGAACTGCTCGACGAGCCAGTCCCGCAGCTCGTCGACGTCCGGCCGCTTGCCCTCGTCGAGCCAGATGAGGGAGGCGGCCTCCACGGAGGTGATCCACATCCGGACGGTCATCCGCAGCCGCAGGCCGGGCTCGGCCACGTCCAGGTGCCGCAGGATGTGGTCGGCGGCGGCCCGCCGGACGCCGTCCACGATGGCCGTCGCCCGGGAGGTCTCCACGACGCTGCCGCCCTGGAGGAGGGCGCTGAAGCCGGTGTCGTGGGTGTCCACGAAATCCAGGTACCGGTCGAGGGCGCGGGCGAGGCGGCTGGTGAGGGGGCCCTCGGCGGGTTCGTCGAAGCAGTGCTCCAGCTCCTCGGCGGCCGTGCGCAGGGCCGCCTCGTAGAGCTGCTGCTTGCCGCCGGGGAAGTAGCGGTAGACGAGGGGGCGTGAGACGCCGGCCGCCTCCGCGACGTCGTCGAGGGAGACGTCCTCGGGCGCGTGGTGCGCGAAGAGTTCCAGGGCCGCGTCCAGCAACTGGCTGCGCCGCTCCTCGACGCTGAGCCGACGGTACGCGCGGGTGGGGGCGTCGGACGTCATACCCGCAGAGTAGTCGGGGG
>NZ_JARGEE010000781.1:0-1985 GCF_033794485.1 Streptomyces sp. MB09-02B | reverse complement strand
GTGGAGTGGTGGGTGGGGTGGCGGGGATGGCGGGGGTTGCGCGGGGCGCGGCCGTTGTTCGGCTGCCTCAAGCCTTGGCTCGCACCCCTCCCGCTGGGCCGCCACGCCACGCCACGCACCGCCACCGCCAGGGCCACCGCCCTCAGCCCAGGCGCGTCAGCCGCCGGCTCACACGTCCGGGCGTACGACGCCCAGGATCCGCATCGTGCCCGCGCCCGCGATCGTCACCTTTCGGTTCGGGCGGGGGGCGTGGACGATGGAGCCGTCACCCAGGTACATGGCGACGTGGCTGGCGTCGGCGTTGTAGATGATGAGGTCGCCGGGGCGCATGTCCTGGATGTCGATGTGCTTGAGCTGACGCCACTGCTCCTGGGAGGTGCGCGGGATGGCCAGCCCGGCGGCGGCCCACGCCTCGCTGGTGAGGCCGGAGCAGTCGTAGGTGTCGGGCCCCTCGGCGCCCCATTCGTACCACTTGCCTATTTGGTTCGTGGCGAACTCGACGGCCTTCTTGCCCTGCGGCGACGCCTTGCCGTTGATCTCGGCGAGTATGCCGGAGTCCAGCCACGCCGCCTGTGACCTCTGCGCGGCATCCTCCTCCAACTGCGCCAGCCGCTCCCGCTCGTCGTCCTCCAGCTGCCCTTCCAGCTCCTCGGCGGCGGCGATCTGCTTCTTGATCTTCTTCTTGGCCTTCTCCTTGGCCTTGCGGTTGGCCTCCAGCTTCTCCCAGCGCGCGGAGGCGTCCTTGGAGTACTGCTCCAAGTCCTGCTGGGTCCTGGTCATTTCGGCGAGCAGCCCCTTGGTCGCGAGCTGGCCCTGACGCAGGCGGTCCGCCCCCTCCAGGAAGTCCTGGGGGTTCTCGCTCAGCCACAGCCGCACCTCGGGCGGGAGGCCGCTGCCCCGGTACTGCGCGCGGGCCGCGGCGCCGATGAGATCCTGCAACTTGTCCAGCTTCTGCTGGCCCTTGACGACCTCGTTGGCCAGATCGACGAGTTCCTCGGACTGCTTGTCGGCCTTCTCCTCGGCCGCGTTGTACGCGTCCGTGGCGACCGCGGCGTCGTGGTAGAGGCCCTCCAGCTTCGTGCGGACGCGCTCCAGGTCCTCGTTCGTCACCGGAGTCGACCCGGGAGCGGGGGAGGACGAGCCCGAGGGTGTCGGCGTCGGACTCGGGGTCGGCTCCGTCGGTTTCGTCTGGCTCGCGTGCGCGGTGACCGGTGCGCCCAGGACGGTCATCGCGCAGACCACGGCCACGGCCGCCATGGTCAGGCTCCGCTTGCCGACTCCCATACCTCTTGCCCCCAACCCCAATGGAAACAGAACTGATTAACCGTCAGTAACTTGCCCGGTGCCCGGGTGATCGTGTCACGGCGTCGCGGAATGCGACAGAGGTGGGCAAGAACTCACTTCTCCCCGCCGCCTCTTCCTCCCTCCCCTGCTCCCACCTGCATGACACCGCCCCCGCCTGTGTGACGAACGGCCCGAGGTGATCGTTCCCGTACGTCACTGAATTGTCGCTCTGCGTGATCAGAATGTGAGTGCCGACCGGTCCGGGGTGTGAGTGTCGACCGGTCCGGGGTGTGAGCGCCGACTAGCTAGTAGTGGGGCCGCGGCGCCAATGCCTCCCAGGCCACCGTCACTTCGCCCTGGCGCCAGCGCGCGACCCCGTCCCGGACCGGCCAGTCCGCGCTCAGTGTGCGAATCGTGCGGATCCAGCGTTGCCGGGCGCCGTACGAGGCGTACGGTGCCGCGGCCGCCCAGGCGCGGTCGAAGTCGCGGAGGAAGGCGTGGACCGGTTCGCCGGGGACGTTGCGGTGGATGAGTGCCTTCGGGAGGCGTTCGGCGAGGTCGGAGGGGCGGTCCAGCGAGCCGAGCCGGGTGGCGAAGGTGACCGTGCGGGGGCCCTCCGGGCCGAGGGCGACCCAGACGTGCCGACGGCCGATCTCGTCGCAGGTGCCCTCGACGAGCAGGCCGCCGGAGGGGTACGGGGC
>NZ_JARGEE010000780.1:0-1989 GCF_033794485.1 Streptomyces sp. MB09-02B | reverse complement strand
GGGGATGAGGGTCGTGGGCGAGAGCGGGGACAAGGGTGACGGCGGGGACGAGCGCGGGAGCGTGACCGGGACCGGGAGCATGCCTGGGACCAGGGAGACCGGGACCGGGGAGACCGGGAGCGTGACCGGGACCAGGGAGACCGGGACCAGGGAGACCGGGACCAGGGAGACCGGTGCGGGTGAGGTGCGGCTCCTGTTCCCCGACGGCCGGGAACGCGTGCTGCGTCGGCTGATCGCGGCGCAGGTGGCCGGCTGGCACGGTGGGGCCGCCGAGGACGTTCCGATGGACCGGCCGCTCGCGGATCTCGGGATGTCCTCGCGGGACGCGGTCGTGCTGGCCGGGGAACTGTCCCGGGCGACGGGCCGCGACCTTCCGGCGACGCTGCTGTGGGAGGTGTCCACCGGGGACGCGCTGGTGGCACGACTGTGCGGCACGGCGGCGGATCCTGCTCCGCCGGCGGACCCTGCTCCGGTGACGGATGGAGGCCAGGGTGTGGGCCTCGGCCCAGGTGCGGGCCTCGCCCCGGCGGCGGGTCCCACTGCGACACGCCCGTCACGGCAGGCGCCAGCACCCGCGCCCGGTGAGCCCGTCGCGGTCGTCGGGGTCGGGTGTCGGCTGCCGGGTGGGGTGCACGGCCCGGCGGAGTACTGGCGGTCGCTCCTCGACGGTGTCGACGCGATCCGGCGCGTCCCGGAGGACCGGTGGCGGGACTTCACGCCGTACCCGCCCGCCGACGCGCTCCCGTACGGCGGCTACCTGGACGACATCGCCGGGTTCGACGCCGACTTCTTCCGTGTCACCCCGCGCGAGGCCGCGGTGATGGACCCCCAGCAGCGGATCCTCCTGGAGGTCGTGCGGGAGACCCTCGACCACGCCGCCGTCCCGACCGGATCCCTCGCGGGCAGCGCCACCGGGATCTTCGTCGGTGTCTCCGCGCCCGAGTACGGGCAGCTCACCGGCGCCGACCCGGCCGCCGTCGACCCCTGGGCGCCGGCCGGCGGGGCGCTGAGCGTGGCGGCGGGCCGGCTGGCGTACGTCCTGGACACGCGAGGGCCGAGCCTGGCCGTCGACACCGCGTGTTCGTCGTCGCTGGTGGCCGTGCACCACGCGTCCGTCAGTCTGCGCACGGGCGAGAGCGACCTCGCGATCGCCGCCGGGGTGAATCTGCTGCTCTCCCCGACAGTGACCGTCGCGTTCCGGCGGGCGGGCGCCCTCGCGCCGGACGGCCGGTGCAAGCCCTTCTCGAAGGCGGCCGACGGTATCGGCAGGGGCGAGGGCTGTGCGGCGGTCCTGCTGAAACGCCTGTCCGACGCCGAACGGGACGGCGACCGGATCCTCGCCGTCGTCCGGGCCACCGCCGTCAACTCCGACGGCCGCTCCAACGGCCTCCTGGCCCCCAACCCGGCCGCCCAGCAAGCCCTGTTGCGCACCGCCTACACGCGGGCCGGGCTCTCCCCCGCGCACATCGACCACGTCGAGGCGCACGGTACCGGCACGCCGCTCGGCGATCCCATCGAGGCGGGCGCGCTCGGCGCCGTCCTCGGTACGGGCCGCGACCCCGACCAGCCCCTGCTCCTCGGCTCGGTCAAGGGCAACCTGGGCCACCTGGAGTCCGCCGCGGGCATCGCCGGGCTGGTGAAGACGGTGCTCGCGCTCCACCACGACCTGATCCCGCCCTCGCTGCACTGCGCCGAGGGCAGCGCGCTGGACGACGACGAACGGCTGCGCGTCGTGACCGAGGCCGAACCGTGGCCCCGGTACGGCGGTACGGCCACCGCCGGGGTCTCCGGGTTCGGGTTCGGCGGCACCAACGCCCATGCGGTACTGGAGGAATGGCGGCCCGGCGCCCTGCTGCCGCCCCCGGCCGAGGAGGCCTCGGCGCGGCTGCACCTCCTCTCCGACATCGACGCCGACCGGGTCCGCGACACCGCCGCCCGGTTCGCCGACTGGCTGGACACCCCCGAGGGTGCCGCCGCCCATCCCGCCGA
>NZ_JARGEE010000077.1:0-27860 GCF_033794485.1 Streptomyces sp. MB09-02B | reverse complement strand
GTTCCCGCGTCGGGCCCCGGCGCTCCTGGCTCCTCCGCCTCGGCCGGGTCGGGCTGCTGCGGCTGTCCCATGCGTGTGTCCTCCTCGTGGTGGCGCGGTGGGGGGGTGGGGCCCGGCCCGGCGGTCCGGGGCCGTCTCCTGGGCGGCCCCGGCCCCCGGTTCCGTTCGGGCCCGTGGTCCCGGTCGGGTCCGTCGTGCGGGACCCGTCACTTGAAGCCGGTGGCCATGTACTGGTCGACGTTGTCCTTGTCGACGACGGCCGAGTACAGCGTCAGCGAGGACGGGATCTCGAACTCGGCGAGGCCGCCGACCCCCTTGCCCTGGCCGAGGGCGCGGGCGAGGTCGATCGCGGAGGCGGCCATGGTCGGCGGGTAGAGGACGGTCGCCTTGAGCACCCCGTCGTCCTTCTTGATCGCCTGGAACGCGGAGAGCGCGCCCGCGCCGCCGACCATCAGGAAGTCGTCGCGCCCGGCCTGCTCGATGGCGCGCAGCGCACCGACGCCCTGGTCGTCGTCGTGGTTCCACAGCGCGTCGAAGTCCGACTGCGCCTGGAGGAGTTGGGCCATCTTGGCCTGCCCGGACTCGACGGTGAACTCGGCGGCCTGCCGGGCGACCTTCTTGATGTTCGGGTAGTTCTTCAGGGCGTCGTCGAAGCCCTGCGTGCGCTGCTTGGTCAGCTCCAGGTTGTCCAGTCCGGCGAGCTCGATGACCCGGGCCTCGCCCTTGTCCTTGAGCTGCTCGCCGATGTAGTGGCCGGCGTTGAGGCCCATGCCGTAGTTGTCGCCGCCGATCCAGCAGCGGTACGCCTGCGGGGAGTTGAAGATCCGGTCGAGGTTGACGACGGGGATGCCGGCCCGCATCGCCTTGAGGCCGACCTGGGTGAGCGCCTTGCCGTCGGCGGGCAGCACGACCAGGACGTCGACCTTCTTGTTGATGAGGGTCTCGATCTGCCCGATCTGCTGGGCGGTGTCGTTCGAGCCCTCGGTGATCTCCAGGGTGACGTCCTCGTACCGCTCTGCGCGGCTCTTGGCGTTCTGGTTGATCGCGTTGAGCCAGCCGTGGTCGGCCTGCGGTCCGGCGAAGCCGATGGTGACCGCCTTGCCGGGCTTGTCGTCGGCGGCCGGCTGGTCGTCGGCGGCCGGGGTGTCCTTGGTCTCATTGCTGGTGCAACCCACGAGGAGGGCGCCGGCCGAGACTGCGGCGGTCCCGAAGAGCAGTCCTCTGCGGCTGGTGAACTCAGGCATGGCGGTGGACCTTTCGCGTGTCGGCTCTTCGGTGGGTCAGGTCGTGCTGGCCGTGCGTCGCTGGACCAGGACCGCGGCGACGATGATCGCGCCCTTGGCGATCTGCTGGACGTCGCTCTGCAGGTTGTTGAGCGCGAAGATGTTGGTGATCGTGGTGAAGATCAGGACGCCGAGGACGGAGCCGGTGATGGTGCCCCGGCCGCCGCTGAGCAGGGTGCCGCCGATGATCGCGGCGGCGATGGCGTCGAGTTCGTAGAGGTTGCCGTTGGTGTTCTGGCCCGAGCCGGACAGCACGATCAGCAGGAAGGCGGCGATGCCGCAGCACAGCCCGGAGAGCAGGTACAGATAGAGCCGCTGGCGGCGGACGTCGATGCCCGCGAGCCGGGCCGCCTCCGCGTTGCCGCCGACGGCGACCGTGCGCCGGCCGAAGGTCGTGCGGTTCAGCACGAGCCAGCCGATGATCGTCACGAGTGCGAAGACCAGCACGAGCGGCGGGATGCCGAGGACATAGGCGTCGCGTTCGCCGAGGTCGAGGATGGCGTCGACGGTGACGACCTGCGTGCTGCCGTCGGTGATCTGCAGGGCGAGCCCGCGGGCCGAGGCGAGCATGGCGAGCGTGGCGATGAAGGGGACCATTCCGCCGTACGCGATGAGCAGTCCGTTCACCAGGCCGCAGCCGACGCCCACGATCACCGCCGTGAAGAGGATGCCGGCGAAGCCGTACTCCTGCGTGGCCACGGTCGTCGCCCAGACCGACGCCAGGGCGACGATCGCGCCCACCGACAGGTCGATGCCGCCGGAGGTGATGACGAAGGTCATGCCGACGGTGACGACACCGATGACCGAGGCCTGGGTGAGCACGAGTTGGAGGTTGCGGGTGTCGAGGAACTCGTCGGGCCTCGTGACACCGCCGATGAGGATCAGCGCGGCGAGCACGCCGAGGAGGGAGAGCGTACGGACGTCGGCCCGGAACAGCATGGTCCGCCAGGCGGGGGGCCCGCTCGCCGCGGGGGCCTTGTCGATGCTGTCCCTGGGCGGGGACACGGGCTGGGTCATGACGCCGGGCTCCCTTCACCGGTCGCGGGGCTTCCCGCTCCGGCCACCGGACTTCCCACACTGGCCACCGGGTTTCCTTCCATCACGAGGTCGAGGACACGGTGTTCGTCGAGTTCACGGGCGGGCGCGGTGTGCACGACCCGTCCCTCGCGCAGGACGAGCACCCGGTCGGCGAGGCCGAGGACTTCGGGCACCTCACTGGAGACCAGCAGGACGGCGAGTCCCTCGTCGGCGAGGCGGCGGACCACGGCGTACAGCTCGGCGCGGGCGCCGACGTCGACGCCCCGGGTCGGCTCGTCGAGCAGCAGGACCCGGCAGCCGCGCAGCAGCCAGCGGGCGAGGACCGCCTTCTGCTGGTTGCCTCCGGAGAGGGTGCGGACGGGGACGGCCGGGTTGTCGGGGCGCAGGGACAGCTCGCGGGTCGCCGCGCGCGCCCCTTTCCGTTCCGCTGCCCGGTCGATCCAGCCGACGCGCGCGAAGCGGGACATCGACGACACGGAAACGTTTCTGGTGACGGACTCCAGCATCAGCAGTGCCTGCGCCTTGCGCTCCTCGGGGGCGAGCCCGAGCCCGGCCCGTACGGCGGCCCGCACACTGCCGAGCCTCAACTGCGTTCCGTCGACGCTGACTTGACCGGCCGTGGCCTTGCGCGCGCCGTAGATCGTCTCCAGGATCTCCGAGCGTCCCGAGCCGACGAGTCCTGCGAGCCCCACGATCTCGCCGGGCCGCACCTCCAGGTCGAACGGCTCGAACTCCCCGGCGCGCGCCAGGCCCCGCACCTGGAGGACGGGCGCGACCTCGGATGGGGGCGCGGGCGGCCGGTCGGGGAAGACGTACTCGACGTTGCGCCCGGTCATCAGGGCCACGACCTCGCGCGTCGGCGTGGCCTTCGCGGGCAGCCCGCCCGCCACGGCCCGCCCGTCCTTCAGTACGGTCACCCGGTCGCCGATCCGGCGGATCTCCTCCAGGCGGTGCGAGATGTAGACGACGGCGACCCCGTCGGCGGTCAGGTCGCCGACGATCCTGAACAGGTTGTCGACCTCGTCCGGGTCGAGCGCGGCCGACGGTTCGTCCATCACGATCAGCCGTACGTCGTGGGAGAGCGCCCGGGCCATGGAGATGATCTGCTGCTGGGCGGCCGACAACTCGCCCACCAGCCGCGCCGGATCGACCTCCGGATGACCGAGTCGCTTGAGCAGTGCGGCCGTCGACGCCCGCGCCGCCTTCCCTCGTACGACGAAGCCGGCGGCGGTGGGCTCGTGTCCGAGGTGGACGTTCTCGGCCACCGACAGGCCCTCGACCAGGTCGAGTTCCTGGTAGATGGTGGCGATGCCGAGGCGCATGGCGGCGATCGGGGACTTCAGGGTGACGGGTTCGCCCCGCCAGGTGATGGTGCCGTCGTCGGGCTGGTGGGCACCGGCCAGGACCTTGATCAGGGTGGACTTCCCGGCGCCGTTCTGGCCGAGCAGACAGTGGACCTCTCCGGCCTGGACGTCGAGGTCGACGCCGTCGAGGGCCCGGACTCCGGGGAACGACTTGGTGATGCCGGACATGGTGAGCAGCGGTGGTTCTGGTGCCATGAGTTCCCCTTGGCGGGCGTGCGGGCCGGTTTCAGGGCGAATCCGTCTGCTGGGCAGGCGTTTCGGGCAGGGCGGAGCAGAGCGCTGTGCTGGTGGGCCCGGGCGGAGGAGGGCCTAGGTGAGTGCGAACGGAAGAGGGCTCACGCGGGTGAGAACAGGTGGTCGCTGATGAGACGGGCCGCGCCGATGACTCCGGCGGTGGGCCCCAACTCCCCCAGCACGATGGGCAGATTGCCGGTCGCGAGGGGTAGTGACTGACGGTAGACCTGGGTGCGGATGGCGGCGAGCAGGGTGTGGCCGAGGCCGGTCACCCCGCCGCCGATCACCACCAGGCCGGGGTTGAAGAAGCTGACGAGTCCGGCGATGACCTGGCCGGTGCGGTTGCCGCCCTCGCGTATCAGGTCGAGCGCGGTGGCGTCGCCGGCGGCGGCAGCGGCGGCCACGTCGACGGCGGACAGGGTGCCGTTGGCCTCCAGACGCGTGGCGAGTTCCGCCGAGAGTCCTTGCTGGGCCGCTTCCCTGGCGTCGCGGGCGAGCGCGGCGCCGCTGAAGTGGGCCTCCAGACAGCCCCGGTTGCCGCAGGCGCAGGGGCGGCCGTCCGGTACGGCGAGGATGTGCCCGATGTCTCCGGCGCTGCCCGTCGCCCCGCGGTGGACCTCACCGCCGACGACGATGCCGCAGCCGATGCCGGTGCCGATCTTGACGCAGAGGAAGTCGTCCACGGAACGGGCCACGCCCGCGTGCTGCTCCCCCATCGCCATCAGGTTCACGTCGTTGTCGACCATGACAGGGCAGCCCAGTTCCTGGCTGAGCGCCTCGCGGACCGGGAACCCGTCCCAGCCCGGCATGATCGGCGGGGCGACCGGGACGCCCTCCGGGAAGCGGACCGGTCCGGGGACGCCGATGCCGGCGCCGTCGAACCCTTCCGCGAGCCCGGAGGCCTTCAGCTTGGCCGCCATGGACAGCACCTGCTCGAAGACGGCGACCGGGCCCTCCCGCACGTCCATCGGCTGGTTGATGTGCCCGAGGATCTCCAACTCGGCGTTGGTGACGGCCACATCGATCGAGGTGGCGCCGATGTCGACGCCCAGGAACCGCAGTTGGGGAGCGAGCCGGATGTTGTGCGAGCGGCGGCCACCGCGCGAGGCGGCGAGTCCGTCGGCCACGACCAGTCCCGTCTCCAGGAGCCGGTCCACCTCCACGGCCAGCTTCGACCGCGAGAGGTCCACCCGATCGCCCAGCTGTGCCCGCGAGTTGGGCCCTCCGTCCCGCAACAGCCGCAGCAGCCGTGCCTGATGCGCGTTCGCGGGTCGAGCCGTCATGCGTCTCACAAGCCCCTCCCCGCCTCAACCGGCCGCAACGTCCGTCGGGTTCCGGCCACATGACCGCGACCGACCTTTCGCAGGGGAACGTAGCAGCGGCTGCCGGGGCTGGGAAGAAGTTGCGCACAGATTGCCGTCAACTTTCTCCACTCACAGGACAAAGGGCGTCGCGACGACGGGCCGGGACAGTCGCCGCCGACGGGCCGCGGGGCGCCCGGGCGCGGGGGCCCGCCGACTGCCGAGATCCACCACGACCCGGCGCCCGCTTCGGCCGCACACGGCAAGGGGCGGCCGCCTCAAGGACGACCGCCCCGCTCGTGAACGTCGGTCACTTCTCCCGCTCGTGAACGTCGGTCACTTCTCCCGCTCGTGGTACGTCTTCCGGGTGTGCTCCGTGTGGGCCCGCATGACCTCCGTGGCCCGCTGTTCGTCGCGGCCCGAGATCGCCGCGATGAGCTCGCGGTGTTCGATCCAGGACTGGTGGCCGCGTTGACGGGCGACCGGGGTGTAGTACCAGCGGACGCGGCGGTCCACCTGGGCGGCGAGTTCCGCGAGGACCGCGTTGCCGGCCAGCTCCATGACCTTGGCGTGGAAGCGGGCGTTGAGGGCGACGGCCGCGTCCACGTCGTCGGCCTCGACGGCCCGCTCACCCTCCGCGCAGAGCTCCTCCAGGGCCGTGATGCCTGCCGTACCGGCATTGGCCGCGGCGAGGCGGGCGGCCTCGGCCTCCAACAGGGTGCGCACCGTGAGGAGTTGGTCGGCCTCCGCCTCCGTCGGCTCGTGCACGAACGCGCCCTGGGCGGGCCGGAGATCGACCCACCCCTCGGTATTGAGCCGTTGCAGGGCCTCGCGGACGGGCTGCCGGGAGACCCCGAGGTGCCCGGCGAGTTCGCTCTCGACGAGGTGCTGGCCGGGGCGCAGCGCGCGCGTGGTGATGAGTTCGAGCAGGGCCTCGTAGACGCGGTCGCGCAGTGGACCGGGGCGTTCGAGCTTGGGCACGGCGCCTTGCGGAAGTCCTGTCGACAACATCGGGTCCCCCTCCAGAGCACCACTGGATGTACTGCACGCGGAAAGTCGACGGCCGTACTGGAAAGAACTCGGAAGGACGGGAAAATCCAAGTCAACAGCCAGTATGGATTGTCTTTCGTCTACAGTCTACGGGCCACAATGGCCAGCCCGCCGGAGGGTCGGGCTCGTCACATCGCCGTCACCGCGCCACGAAGGGCCTGCTCAGGGGCAGCGGACCACCTGTCCCGCGTAGGACAGGTTGCCGCCGAAGCCGAACAGCAGCACGGGGTCGCCGGAGGAGATCTCGCCGCGTTCGACGAGCTTGGAGAAGGCGAGGGGGATGCTGGCGGCCGAGGTGTTCCCGGAGTGGACGACGTCCCGGGCCACGACGGCGTTCACCGCGCCGATCTTCTCCGAGAGGGGCTCGATGATGCGCAGGTTGGCCTGGTGCAGCACGACCGCTGCGAGGTCGGCGGGGGTGAGCCCTGCCTTCTCGCAGGCGGCCCGGGCGATGGGCGGCAGCTTGGTGGTGGCCCAGCGGTAGACGCTCTGCCCCTCCTGGGCGAAGCGGGCGGGGGTGCCCTCGATCCGTACGGCGTTCCCCATCTCGGGCACCGATCCCCACAGCACCGGCCCGATGCCGGGCTCCTCGGCCGCCTCGACGACGGCCGCGCCCGCCCCGTCCCCGACGAGGACACAGGTCGTGCGGTCGGTCCAGTCGGTGACCTCGGACATCTTGTCGGCGCCGATGACGAGGGCCCGGGTGGCGGCGCCCGCGCGGACGGCGTGGTCGGCGGTGGCGAGGGCGTGGGTGAACCCGGCGCAGACGACGTTGACGTCCATGGCGGCCGGGTTCGGGACGGAGAGACGGTTCGCGACCCGGGCCGCCATGTTCGGGGAACGGTCGACGGCGGTGGAGGTGGCGACCACGATCAGGTCGATGGCCTCCGGACCGAGTCCGGCGGCGGCGAGCGCCTTGGCGGCGGCGTGCCCGGCCAGCTCGTCCACCGGCTCGTCGGGACCCGCGATGTGCCGGGTGCGGATGCCCACTCGGCTCGTGATCCACTCGTCACTGGTGTCGACCAGGCCCGCCAGGTCCTCGTTGGTGAGGACCTTGGCGGGCTGGTAGTGGCCGACGGCGGCGATCCGCGAGCCGTTCATGGGTGGTTCCCCTCGTTGCCTGTGGTCAGCGGGATCCACCAGTCTGATCAGTGACTCACGGGTACGAGGGCGGGTGAGGCGACAGTAAAGCGTGGCCCGAGTTGTGGGCTTCTGTCAGAGCCGCGACGAGCTCCGGCATGATCGGCGTGCCCGGGTCGATGTGCCCTCAGCAGATATCGAGGCGATTGAAGTCGTACGTCACGTGGTCCGGGACCGTGTAGATCACGTTGGGGTTCGCAGGCATGTACCTGTGGTGGTTGGGCCCCCAGAAATGGACCACGGCTCCGCCAGTCTGGTTGTTGCGAACAGCGAGCGCGTCGATGAAGTTCGAGAGCGACCGCGTATCGCACTTGAACAGGTGGAAGACGCTGTGATTGCCGTCGCCTTGGCCAACCGACACGCAGGCGATTCCACTTGCCTCGGAGCACCACCTCAGCCACCAGTCCCGATCCTTGCTCGGGATATCCCGCCACACCTCCTCGCCCGAGAACAGCGGGTAGATCTCCGGCCTCCATGCGGCCGCTCCGCTCGCACCGTTCGGTGCCGCCTCGGCCGGTGCCTGCGCCGCCAGGGGAAGGGCCACCGCGGCGATCATCGTCGCGACCATCGCAGCCGCCCGTCTGCTGATCCTTCTCAACCTCATGTGATCTCCTCCGTAGTCGTGACCGATGCAGCTGTGAGCCGACGTTTCGCAAGCTAGCCGTGGGGCGGCGGGGCAGGACATCCGGAACGTGCGGGGGTACCTTTCCCGGCCGCATCGGGCACCGTGGCGACGCGACAGCCATGGGGATCGGTGACAGGGAGGGGTGGGGCTACATGCGGTTCCGACGAGGGAGAGGTAGGGGCTGGGGGGCCGCGGCTCTGGTCGTGTTCGTGGCGATCCTGACGACGCTGGCGGCCACGGCACCGGCGACATCCGCCGCGCCGGGGGCCACGCGCTCGACGGCCCCAGCGCCTGCCGCCAGGCCCGATTTCAGGCTGCCCTTCGCCTGTGGGGAGACGTGGCAGCTGCAGACGTACCGAGGGCACGCGCCGGACGACAAGAAGCTCGACATGTACCGGGTCGACGGGACCACCCTCGGCGCCCCGGTGGCCGCGTCCGCGGCCGGCACGGTCACCGAGCTCTTCGAGCCGGGTGGCCTGGAGATCAACCACGGCAACGGCTGGTTCACGGTCTATCTGCACATGGACCGCATCGACGTACGACGCGGGCAGCAGGTCGCCTCAGGGGCCACGCTCGGGCGGCTGGGCCTGGTCGGTACCACCTCCGCGCACCTGCACTACGAGCAGCTGTACGACACCAACGGGGACAACGACGGCGAGAACAACGAGATCGTCCACCCGGTGATCCAGGGGACCGAGTACCGGCTGTCACCGGACGGCACCTTCCCCCAGGTGACCAGCACCAACGCCTGCGGCGGCGGGGGCGGAGGCGGAGGCCAACCGGCACGCTACTGGGTGGACACCTTCGCCGACGCGACCGGTTACGCCGCCGTCGACTGCGTCGGCGACAGCAGGCCCGAATGCGTGCCTCAGGGCAAGCTGTACAAGGGCACCAACTACGTCCTGTGCAAGAGGCCGGGGGACAAGGTGGAGGTGGGCAGCTCGTTCAACCACTACTGGCTGCTGACCGATCTCGACGAGGTGGTGCCCGGTGGGAAGGCCCGTGCCTATGTGTCGGCGTACTACCTCCAGCGTTGGGGGAACGACGAGGCGAAGGACAACGACGGTGTCGTGATCCGCACGTGCGAGCCCCACGAAGTTCCCAGGTGACGTCTCGGCTCCCAGGTGACGTCTCAGAAACCGGCGGACAGCACCGGCGCCGTCCGCATCCGGGTGAGCAAGCTCTCCGCGGTGTGGACGGCGCGCCGGGCGTGTGTCGGCGCCAGGCAGTCGGCGGCCAGCTCGCGCCAGGCGGGAGGTACGGCGTCGTCCAGGCGCAGGGGGGCGCGCCCGTGGGCGTACTCCTGCGCCGCTGCCCCGCGTGCCACCGGTGTGGCCCCGGGGAACGGTGAGGTTCCGCCGGCGAACATCTCGTGGATCATGATGCCGAGAGCCCAGATGTCGTGGCTGGGCCGCACCTGCACGCCGCGCTCGCCCAGCGGGGCTCTCCAGCGCTCCGGGGGCAGATAGTCGAGGGTGCCCAGAGGCGGCATGTAGCCGTGGGTGCCGTGGGCGCTGTCCAACTCCGCGGCGAGACCGAAGTCGGAGAGCCTGACCGAACCGTCGGCCATGATCAGTACGTTGTCGGGCTTGAGATCGCCGTGCACCCAGTTGATGCCGTGCAGATGGGCCAGACCTTCGCAGATCTCGGTGAGGAGCCGCGACGCCTCGGACTCCGTCGGCCCCGGGCCGTCCTGGTCGAGCAACTGGCGCAGGCTGTGCTCCGCCCGCTCCATGATCAGGACGAACGCTCCGTCCAGAACGGGGTCGCCGGGTTCGCCGAGCACGACCGAGTCGAGCATCCGGATCAGCCGTGGATGGCGGGTCCGGCGCCCGAACTCGGTTTCGCGCCGGGCGGTCTCCACGAGAGCGCGTGCCTGACGTGGGGCCAGTCCGGCGGTGGGCAGGAACTTGAGCGCGACGACTTCCTCATGCCCGGCCTCGGACCGGGCTCGCGGTTCCTCGCCCCCCGGGCTCGCGGGCCGGCCCTCGTAGACGGTTCCCCAGCCTCCGCTCGCGATCCGTTCCGCGACCTCCCAGTCGCCCACCCGATGGCCGGCCGGTAACTCGACCGGGGGCGCGCTCATTCGGCGCCCGCCCTCGCCCGTACGCCTTCCGCCACGCGCGGAGGCAGCAGGCCGAGGTGCTCCTCGCGAACCAGCCCGAAGCGGAGTGCGACCCCGACGATCGCCTCGCGCTTGCCGTTGCGGCGGGCGCCGGGGCCCGGGTCCGTGACGGTGGTGGCGGCGGTGGCGGTGGCGGTGGTGGGGACCAGCCGGAGTTTCTCCTCGGCGAGGTAGTCGATGTGGGAGCTGACGGCGCGGGCGGTGAGCCCGCGGTACTCCGGGCAGTGTCTGAGACGTTCGACGATCTGGGGCGTGGTCGGCACGGCGATGGCCGACTCGTCGCGCAGCCGGGGCTCGCAGAGCGCGACCAGGATCAGGAAGTAGGTGGCGGTCTCGTCCAGGGAGTAGGCGGTGAGGGTCTGGGTCCCCCACCGGCCGCCCGCGTGGTGCGCACGGTCGGCGTCGAGGTACACGTGATCCGGCGCGAACACCTGGAAGCTCACCGTCGATCCCCGGGTGGGCAGGACGACCCGGGCGAACTCGAAGGGAATGGGCGCCCCTGCCCGGCGCGGCGGCACGCGTAAGTACTCCCCGGCCCCTTCCGGGTTCTCCACCAAGTAGCTCTGAGTGGCACTGAAGTTGCTCAGCTGCCAGTGGTCCTCGGTCACCCGTATCTCGCCCGCCAGCCGGGAGACCGCCGGATCACCGAGCCGCACGTCCACCGGTACGTCGGCCGAACCCCGCCCGAAGCGGGCGACGTCTCCCGGTCCCAGACGCAGGGTCACCGGCACCGCGCCTTGCCCACGGGCCTCGCCGTGGCCCCCGTTCCCCACCCCGTGGCCGTAACCGCTTCCGTTCCCCTGTACGTCCCGCGGAAGGTGAATCGTCACTCCGCTCATCACAACGCCCCCCGATCCTTGCCGCCCCGACCGCTTCCCCGTCCGCGCCCGTCCCTGTCACTGACTGTCACTGTCCTCAGACGCTGCAGGTGCGCGCTTCGTTCGGTCTCCGCTCCGGGGCACGACCGTTTCGGGGCCGCCCTTCCCAGCACAGGTCTGGGAAGGGCGGCCCCGGCGCGTTTCCGGTGCGGTGCGGACCGGTCAGTACAGCTTGTTGACAGCCGTGGTCGTGGTCTTCTTGAAGGCGGCCACGGGCGCGCCGGTGAAGTCGCCCATCTGCTGCCACTGGACGACGGTGACGGTCTTGCCGTCACGGCCCACCGACATCAGGGCGACGTCGTTGGCACCCCCCGACGTCTCGATGTTCACGCCGCGGACGTGGGCGCCCTCCTCGACCGGCAGCGTGCCGAAGTCCCTGCCCTCGGTGTCCACGTCGGGCGAGGCCTCCTCGAGACGGTCGGCGCAGGTGCGGAACAGGTCGTCGTAGTGCTTAGCCAGGCCCTTGGCCAGAGCGGGTGTGCTCGCCACGACGGTCAGCTGCACGGCGCCAGTGTCCACGTCGGTCCGGAACTCCCGGTGCCGGTAGTCGTAGTCGGGCACGTTCTCTGTGTGGAAGCAGAGGTCGAGCGACGCCGGGACCCCCTCGGTGACCGGCCCGGCGGTCCAGGACGACGACGGGTGCGGCGGCAGCTGGGACGCCGACAGGAACTTCGGCGCGGCGGGCTGCGTCGCGGCGCCGGCGGCCGGCGCCGTCAGGACCGAGCCCGCCGCGAGGGCGGCGACGGCGAGCGCGGTGAGAGCGCTTGTACGGATACGCATGGACATGGGTGTTCCCCCCGTGAATGAGTGAGTGATGCGTGGACATGGATGCCCCGACGAGGCCGGCTGGTCGGCCCGGCCCCGGTCGGTGCGACACCAAGAGCATCAGCGGTCACGGCCGGCAGGCGCAACAGCCGACGGCCCATCGAGCGCCATGGAACCATCCCAGCCCACCTGACCTGCGGTTACACAGGGTCCCTGGGATACCGTCGCGGACCGCGTGGGGCCGTACGCCGCCGCCCTCCGCACGAAAGTCCGTTGAGCTGCCGTCGGATGTCGGGGAGGGTCTGGGCCATGGAGTACTTCTGCTACCACCGCGACCGACTCGGATCCCTCCCCTTGCGCGAGGAACTGCTGGAGGAGCACTGGTCCTACATGGACGGGTACGAGAAGGAGCTGATCGCGCGCGGACCGACGTTCGCCGGTGACGGCGAAACGCCCACCGGCAGCGTGCACATCGTCGACCTGCCCGATCCCGCGGCCGCCCGCGCGTTCGCCTTCGACGAACCCAACTACCAGGCCGGCGCGTACCGGGACGTGCTGCTGCGCCGGTGGCGGAACCTGCTGGGGCGCACCATGTGGGAGTTCCCCGGTGGCCCGAGCGGCAGCGACCGTTACCTGGTGCTCGGCCTGGGATCGGGGCCGGCCGCCGACGTCGACGTACCGTCCGACCGGGACGATCTGATCGCCTTCGGGCCACTGCTGTCCGACGACGGCAGCACCTGGCTGGGGACGGCGGTGCTGCTCAGGGCCCCGGACCCGGACACGGCACGCGCCGTCCTGACCGCGGACCGGTACGCCGACGTCGAGGTCCACGACTGGGAGGCCGGCGGACGACGCTGACGGGTCGTGAGCCCCCGTGCTAACGACGGCCCGAGACGTTCCTGGCGGGGACGGGACCGGTGCCGGGCCGGTGGCCGGTGTAGCGCGGTGGGCGGCCCGGCGCCGCGTAGGCGAGGTGCACGAGGCGGGAGTGTTCCTGACGCATGTGCATCACGGACTCCAGGATGTACCCGACGAGCAGGACGAGCACCGCGATCGTCATGATCGCGGCGGCGAGGATCGCCGTGGGGATGCGGGGCACGGTGCCCGTGCGGATGAAGTCGGCGATGACGGGGATGCCGAGGACGACCGAGGCGAAGGCCAGGACTCCCGCGACCACGGTGTGGACGAGCGAGGGCCGCTCGCGCCGGGCGAGATCGAGGATGACCCGCAGGATGCGCCAGCCGTCCCGGAAGGTGCGCAGTTTGCTCTCGCTCCCGGCGGGCCTGACCCGGTAGTCCACCTCCACCTCGGCCGTGGGGAGCCGGAGGTGGAGGGCGTGGATGGTCATCTCGGTCTCGGTCTCGAACTGGCGGGCCAGCGCCGGGAAGGACTTGACGAAGCGGCGTGAGAAGACGCGGTAGCCGCTCAGCATGTCGGTCACGTCGTTGCCGAACAGGGACCGCACCGCGCCGGTGAGCAGTCTGTTGCCGGTCGCGTGCCCCACCCGGTAGGCGGCGCTGGCCGTCTCGCGGCGTGCGCCGACCACCTGGTCGTACGGCCCTTCGAAGAGCAGGTTCACCAGGTCGCGCGCCCGGGACGCGTCGTAGGTGTCGTCACCGTCGATGAGGAGCAGGGCGTCCGCGTCGACGTCGGCGAAGGCCCGCCGGATGACGTTGCCCTTTCCCTTGCGCGGTTCCTCGCGGACGATCGCACCCGCCTCACGGGCGACCTGCACCGTGCGGTCGGTCGAGGCGTTGTCGTACACGTAGATGTCCGCCTCGGGGAGCGCCATCCGCAAGTCGCGCACCACCTTGCCGACGGCGGCCTCCTCGTTGTGACACGGCACGACACACGCGATCGTCGGTTGCACGGCCACTCCCTACCTGACCCGGCGTCGAATGAACGACGGAATTTCGGATGACGATAGGAAATAATGCGTTATGGGCGCGTCCGGACGGTCGGGACGCGCCGGGTCGTTACTCTCGCCGTGTGCTGGTCCTCGTATCCATGGCGCTGCGTGTGCGTGACGCCGTCCGGGGCGTCTGGCGCGAGGCCGCCAAGTTCGGGGTCGTCGGGGCGCTGGCCTTCGTGGTGGACAACGGCGGCTACAACCTGCTGGTGTTCGGCCTTCCCGGCGGCACGGAGGGCGGGGTGATGGGGGCCGCCCCCGTGCGGGCCTCCGTCGCGGCGACGACCGCCGCGGCGCTCTTCAGCTGGGCGGGGAACCGCTACTGGACCTACCGCCACCGGCATCGCGCGAACATGACGCAGGAACTGGCACTGTTCCTGTTCGTGAACGTGGTCGGTGTCGCCATCACCGCGGGCACGGTCTTCGCCTCGCGGCAGCTGCTCGGGCTGGAATCGATGGGCAGCGACAACGCGGCCCGCGTCCTCGGCTGGGTCCTGGCCACCCTGTTCCGCTTCTTCACCTACCGCCGCTACGTCTTCGTCGCGCCCTGACCCGCGCCGCGCCCTGACCCGTACGGTCCCGTCGACGCTGTTAGCATCCGCCACATGGGACAAAAGGTGCACATTCGGGGCGAAAAGCACTGGATCTGGTGGCTGACCGCTGTCGCCGTGGCGTGTTGCGTGGCCACGACCATCGTCTTCACCCCCGGGTTCATGAGTCCCGACAGCATCGACCAGCTCCGGCAGGCCATGGGCAGGACGCCGCTGACCGACTGGCACCCGCCCGTGCTGAGCCTGCTGTGGCGCGCGCTGATCGCCGTCACCGGCACGCCCGCGTCCATGGCCGCCCTCCAGTCCGTCGTCCTCTGGGGCGCGTTGTGGGTGCTCGCCCGGTGCGTCTGGGGGATGACCAGGAGCCGTGCCGGTTCGCTCGCCGTCCTCGGCCTCGGGTTGACTCCCCCCGTTCTCACGTTCGTCGGCGTGGTGTGGAAGGACGTGCACGCGGCCTGCGCGCTGCTGGCGGCCTGCGCGGTGGCGTTCGTCGGGCTGCGGCTGCGGGACCGCGGCCTGTCCCCCAGGATGCGCTGGGGTCTGCTCTCGCTCGGCGTGTTCTTCCTCGCCTACGCCGTGCTCGTGCGCAAGAACGCCTTCCTCGCCGCCATCCCGATGTTCGTCCTGCTCGTCCTCGCGCTGTGGCACTCCCCCGGGCGCCGTACGTGGGCCGCCTGCACGGCGGCGCTGGTGGCCGGCGTCGTGCTGCCCGCCGCGGCGATCTCCCTGCTCGCGCGGCCCGTGCAGACGAACCAGGGCGCGCAGATCGTGCTCGACGACCTCGTCCACGTCCTGACCGTGGAGGAACTGCGGTCGGCCGACGTCCGGCCGGAGCTGCGGGACCGCCTGGTGGCCGCCGCCGAGGAGTGCGACCGCGTCGACGCCCTGTCGGACGCCTACTGGGCCTGCTACGAACGCGCGCCGGACGGACTGTCCCGGGACGCGGACCAGCTCACCTCCCTGTGGCTGCACGAGATGCGCGGACACGTCTCCGGCTATCTCCAGTACCGGCTGCGGGTCTTCACCGCCCTGCTCTTCGAGACGGGCTACGTGTACCAGCCAGGGGTCTTCGGCAACGACCTCGGCATCGAAGTGACCCGCCCCCGACTGGAAGCCACCCTCGCCTCGTACGTCAACGGCGCGGCCACCGACCTGCGGCCGCTCTTCCGGGGGTGGTTCTGGCTCGCCGTCGCGCTCGTGCTCGCCGTCCGGCCGGGCAGGGGGAGGTTCTCCCTGCCGATCCGGGCGCTGGGCATCAGCTCGCTGGCCTACGTGCTCGGCTACCTGCCCATCGTGCCGGCGACGAACTACCGCTATGTCTACTGGCCGGCGCTCGCCTGCGCGCTCGGGCTCCTGCTGCTCTGGCTGGACCGCGCCGCCCCCGACCGGCCCACGGCCGGCTCCGGCGTCCGGCGCGACAGCGCCGCCGTCACCCACCCCACCGCCGTGACGGCGCATCAGCCGACGGCCCCCGAGAACCGGTCCGCGACGTGAGTGTGCCGGTGCCGATGCCGGGGCCGGGGCCGCCGGGGCCGGGGCCGGGTCCCTCAGCATCGGCGCCGGCACCGACCCTTGCACCGGCACCGGCACCGGCACCGGCATCGGCATCAGCATTGGCACAGCGGTCGCGGGCTCACCCGGTGAAGAGTTGCGTCGCCTTCCGTACGAGTTCGTACAGTCCGTAGGCGAGCGGTACGCCCACCCAGATCCACGCGAAGACGATCAGGGGGCGCCGGTCAGGCGGGTTCGGACTGCTGTCGCTGGACGACATCGGCGGCCTCCCTCGGGGCGGGGATGTGGAAGCGGGGGTGGACGGGGCGGACCAGCTCGTTGGCGACGAAGCCGATGACGAGCAGCCCGATCATGATGAAGAAGGACGTGCCGTAGAGGTCGGAGCCGGACTTGCCGGCCTCCTCCTGCCGGTCGGCGATCCAGTTGACGATCAGCGGCCCGAGGACACCGGCCGTGGACCAGGCGGTGAGCAGCCGGCCGTGGATGGCGCCGACCTGGTAGGTGCCGAAGAGGTCCTTCAGATAGGCGGGGATGGTGGCGAAGCCGCCGCCGTAGAAGGAGAGGATCACCAGGGCGCAGACGACGAACAGCGGCTTGGACGCGTCGCCGAACAGCGCGATCAGCAGATACATCAGCGCGCCGACGCCGAGGTAGACGCGGTAGATGTTCTTGCGTCCGATGAGGTCGGACGTCGAGGACCAGACGATACGGCCGGTCATGTTCGCCGCGGAGAGCAGCGCGACGAAACCGGCGGCCGCGGTGACGGTGACCGGGGTGGAGGAGTCGGCGAAGAAGTCCGTGATCATCGGGGCGGCCTTCTCCAGGATGCCGATGCCCGCGGACACGTTCATGCAGAGGATGACCCACAGGCACCAGAACTGCGGCGTGCGGATGGCGTTGCGGGCCGAGACCTGCGGGCCCGCGAGGACGCTCGGTCCGCTGTCGACCGGCCGCTCCGTGCGCGGCACCCGGACCAGCAGCACGCCGAGCAGCATGAACACGGCGTAGGACAGTCCGTGCACCAGGAAGGCGAGGGCGATGCCGGAGGAGTCGGAGCCGAAGGACTCCAGCATCTGGGCGGACCAGGGCGAGGCGATCAGCGCGCCGCCGCCGAAGCCCATGATCGCGATGCCGGTGGCCATGCCGGGCCGGTCCGGGAACCATTTGATCAGGGTCGAGACGGGCGAGATGTAGCCGATGCCGAGACCGATGCCGCCGACGAAGCCGTAGCCGAAGACGATCAGCCAGTACTGCTCGGTTGCCGCGCCGAGGGAGGCGAGCAGGAAGCCGGAGGAGAAGCAGATCAGCGCCACCGTCATCGCCCAGCGCGGCCCGTTGCGCTCGACGAGGGTGCCGCCGAACGCGGCGGACAGGCCGAGCATGACGATGCCCAGCTGGAACGGCAGGGCGCTCTGGGTGCCGCTGAGGCCGAGGGCGGATTCGAGCGGCGGCTTGAACACGCTCCAGGCGTAGGCCTGTCCGATGGAGAGATGTACGGAGAGTGCGGCCGGGGGGACGAGCCAGCGGCTCCAGCCCGGAGGTGCGACGGGGGGACTCATGATCCCGGACGGTAGGGAGTGGCAGGGGGAGTTGAGAAGGCGGCACGTCGACCGTGTGCGATGAACGGTATCCACCGCGCGCCGAACGGTCGTTCCCCCGGCCGCGCTCGCCTTCGCGTACCGGCCACCTTCATGTCCGAGTAATGCCTTGCCCGGTCGTTGCGCGAAGTCTTGTCGACCCAACTTCCATACTGTAGACAATATTTCGTCGACACAGTTCGAACAGTGCGCCATCTCCGCGGTATCCCTCGACCGAACGGAGCTCCCTCACCATGAAAGTCGCAGTTCTCGGCGCCGGTGCGATCGGCGCCTATGTCGGCGCCGCGCTCCACCGCGCCGGCGCGGACACGCATCTCGTCGCCCGTGGACCGCATCTCGCGGCCATGAGGCGGGACGGGGTGCGCGTGCTCAGCTCGCGCGGGGACTTCACCGCCCGCGCCCACGCCACCGACGACCCGGCCGAGATCGGCCCGGTCGACTTCGTGTTCCTCGGCCTCAAGGCCAACTCGTACGCGGCGTGCGGGCCGCTGATCGAGCCCCTGCTGCACGGCACCACGGCGGTGATCGCCGCCCAGAACGGCATCCCCTGGTGGTACTTCCACCGGCACGGCGGCCCGCACGACGGCCACCGCGTCGAGAGCGTGGACCCCGACGGCGCGGTCAGTGCGGTGCTCGCGCCCGAACGGGCCGTCGGCTGTGTCGTCTACGCGGCCACCGAACTCGAAGGACCGGGCGTCGTACGGCATCTGGAAGGCACCCGCTTCTCCATCGGCGAGCCCGACCGTACGGTCTCGGCGCGCTGTCGGGCGTTCAGCGAGGCCATGGTCGCGGGCGGTCTGAAGTGCCCGGTGGAGCCCGACATCCGGGGCGACATCTGGATCAAACTGCTCGGCAACATCTCGTTCAACCCGATCAGCGCCCTGGCCCGCGCGACCATGCGGCAGATGTGTCTGCACGGCGGCACCCGCAAGGTCATCGAGACGATGATGGCCGAGACGCTGGCCGTCGCCGAGGCCCTCGGCTGCGAGGTCGGGGTCTCCATCGAACGGCGGATGGCCGGCGCGGAACGCGTCGGCGACCACCGCACCTCCACGCTCCAGGACCTGGAGCGCGGCAAACCGCTGGAACTCGACGTCCTCCTTGCCGCCGTCGTCGAACTGGCGGACATCACAGGCGTCGAGGTGCCCACACTCCGCACCGTCCACGCCATCTCGGACCTGCTCGCGCTGAGGAGCGCCGCGTGAAGAACCGGCAGAACCGCCAGAAACGGCAACCGAAGACCTACACCCGGCTCACCCATCCCCTCGTCCGCGACTCCCGCGACGAGCCCTTCCGGCAGGCGAGTTGGGAGGAGGCACTGGACCGGGCCGCCCGGGGCATCGAGCGCAACCGCGGCGCGTTCGGCATGTTCTCCTGCGCCCGCGCCACCAACGAGATGAACTACGTGGCGCAGAAGTTCGCCCGCGTGGTCATGGGCACCAACAACGTCGACTCCTGCAACCGCACCTGTCACGCGCCGAGCGTCGCCGGCCTGTCGGCCGCCTTCGGCTCGGGTGGCGGCACCTCCTCCTACGAGGAGATCGAGCACACCGACGTCATCGTGATGTGGGGCTCCAACGCCCGCTTCGCGCACCCGATCTTCTTCCAGCACGTGCTGAAGGGGATACGGAACGGCGCCCGGATGTACGCGGTCGACCCCCGCCGCACGTCCACCGCCGAGTGGGCGGAGAGCTGGCTGGGGCTGAACGTCGGCACCGACATCCCGATGGCACACGCGATCGGCCGCGAGATCATCCACGCGGGCCTCGCCAACGAGGCGTTCATCGAGCGGGCCACCACCGGTTTCGAGGAGTACCGGGCGCTCGTCGAGCCCTGGACGCTCTCCCTCGCGGAGAAGGTGACGGGCGTACCGGCCGCCGCCATACGGGAGTTGGCGCACGCGTACGCCCGCGCCGAGCGGGCCCAGCTGTGCTGGACGCTCGGCATCACCGAGCACCACAACGGCACCGACAACGTCCGTGCGCTGATCAACCTCTCGCTGCTGACCGGCCACGTGGGCCGCTACGCCTCCGGGCTGCAGCCGCTGCGCGGCCAGAACAACGTGCAGGGCGGCGGCGACATGGGCGCCATCCCCAACCGGCTGCCCGGCTTCCAGGACATCCTCGACCCCGAGTCACGGCTGAAGTTCGAGTCGGCGTGGGACACCGTCATCCAGCCGCACCACGGGCTGAACCTGACGGAGATGTTCGAGGCCATGGAGGAGGGCTCCCTGAAGGCCGTGTACTGCATCGGGGAGAACCCGGCGCAGTCCGAGGCCGACAGCGAGCAGGCCGTCCGGCGCATGAGGGAGCTGGACTTCCTCGTCGTGCAGGACATCTTCCTGACGAAGACCGCCGAGCTGGCCGATGTCGTGCTGCCCGCGACCGCCGGGTGGGCGGAGACGGACGGCACGACCACCAACAGCGAACGCCGGGTCCAGCGGGTGCGCAAGGCGGTCACCCCGCCCGGGGAGGCCCGCGAGGACATCGACATCCTCTGCGACCTCGCCTCCCGGCTCGGGCACGACTGGAAGTACGCCGACGCCGAGGCCGTCTGGAACGAGCTGCGCTCCGTGTCGCCGGACCACTACGGCATGACCTACGAGCGGCTGGAGGAGCACCAGGGCATCCAGTGGCCCTGCCCGGACACCGACGGTCTCGAACCGAGCTATCTGCACGGACGGTTGTGGGATCCGGACCCGGCACGGCGGGGCAGGCTCGCACCCTTCGGGATCGTCCAGCACGACCCGCCGGTGGATCTGACGGACGAGCAGTTTCCCATCCGGCTGACCACCGGGCGGCGCCTCGACTCGTACAACACCGGTGTGCAGAGCGGCGGTTACGCCTCACCGCTGCGGCGCGGGGAGTACATCGAGCTGTGCCCGGAGGACGCCGAGCGGTACGGGGTCACGGTGGGCGAGGAGGTCCAGGTCTCCTCGCGGCGCGGGTCGGTGACGGCGCCGGTGTGGATCGATCTCGGACTGCGGCCGGGCCTCGCCTTCATGACCATGCACTTTCCCGACGAGGTGGACACCAACCAGCTGACGATCGAGGCCAACTGCCCGATCGCGGGGACGGCGGAGTTCAAGGCGTCGGCGATCCGGATCGAGAAGCTGCCCGTCGCGACCATCGTGAGGTGACACAGAGTGGACCTGCACTTCGGTGACAGCAAACCGACGGACGAGGAGAAGGCGGCGGTCGACGCGCTGCTCGGGCCGCCTGAGTCCTCCTGGGAGGGCGCGGACCGTTCAGACGCCGACCTGCGATGGGCGCGCGGCGGCCGGGAGGCCCGGGAGCGCCGTGACCTGCTGTTGCCGGGGCTGCACGCGATCAACGACCGGATCGGCTGGATCAGCGAGGGCGCGCTGGACTACCTCTGCCGACGGTTGACCGTGCCGCCGGCGGAGGCGTACGGCGTGGCCACGTTCTACGCCATGTTCTCGGTCAAGCCGCGCCCCGCGACCGTGCTGCACGTCTGCACGGACCTGGCCTGCGCCGCCACCGGGGCGGCCGACCTGTGCGCCGGGGTCGAGTCACGGCTGGGCCTCGGCAGCGGGGTGAGTGTGCAGCGGAGCCCGTGCCTCGGGCTGTGCGAGCGGGCGCCGGCGGCGCTCGCGATCAAGGCGGGGGACCCGGTGCGTACGGCGGTCGCGGCGCCCGCGACCGTCGAGGCGGCCGTCCTCGCGGCGAGCGCGCCCGACTCGGCGGACGAGGAACCCCCGGCCGCCATGGCGGTGCCCCAGGCCGGAGACCCCTCGTTGACCCTGCTGGGCCGGGTCGGCGTCGTCGACCCGTCCTCCCTCGACGACTACCGCGCCCACGGCGGCTACACGGCCCTGCGCCGGGCCTTCGAGCTCGGCCCCGCCGGAGTCATCCGCGAGGTCACCGACTCCGGCCTGGTCGGGCGCGGCGGCGCCGCCTTCCCCACCGGCCGGAAGTGGCAGGCCACGGCCTCCCAGCCCGACCATCCGCACTACGTGGTCTGCAACGCGGACGAGTCCGAGCCGGGCACCTTCAAGGACCGCGTGCTCATGGAGGGCGACCCGTTCTCCCTGGTCGAGGCGATGACGATCGCGGCGTACGCGACCGGCGCGCACCAGGGCTATCTGTATCTGCGCGGCGAGTACCCACGGGCCCTGCGCCGCCTGGAGAGCGCCATCGCCCAGGCCCGCGCCCGGGGACTGCTCGGCGGCGACGTCCTCGGGCAGGGGTACGCCTTCGACATCGAGATCCGCCGGGGCGCCGGCGCCTACATCTGCGGCGAGGAGACGGCCCTCTTCAACTCCATCGAGGGGTACCGGGGCGAGCCGCGCTCCAAGCCGCCGTTCCCGGTGGAGAAGGGACTGTTCGGCAAGCCGACAGTGGAGAACAACGTCGAGACGCTGGTCAACGTCCTGCCGATCCTGACCATGGGCGCCCCGGCGTACGCGGCGATCGGCACCGCCCGCTCCACCGGACCGAAGCTGTTCTGCGTGTCGGGCAGCGTCGACCGGCCCGGCATCTACGAGCTGCCCTTCGGGGCCACGCTCGGCGAGCTGCTGACGCTCGCCGGGGTGCGGGACCGCCTGCGGGCCGTCCTCCTCGGCGGCGCGGCCGGTGGTTTCGTACGGCCCGACGAACTGGACATCCCGCTCACCTTCGAGGGGACGCGGGAGGCGGGCACCACGCTCGGCTCGGGGGTGGTGATGGCCTTCGACGACACGGTCCCGCTGCCCCGGCTGCTGCTGCGGATCGCGGAGTTCTTCCGCGACGAGTCCTGCGGGCAGTGCGTGCCGTGCCGGGTCGGAACCGTACGGCAGGAGGAGGCCCTGCACCGGATCGCCGAGCGGACCGGCGCGGCGGCGGCCGGGGACATCGCCCTGCTCAGGGAGGTCGGCCGCGCCATGCGGGACGCCTCCATCTGCGGTCTCGGACAGACCGCGTGGAACGCCGTGGAATCCGCCATCGACCGTCTGGGGGCGTACGAATGACCGTGATCCCGCTGGGAGTGCCGCGCCGTCTGCTGGAGTTCACCCTCGACGGGGAGCCGGTGCGGGCGCCCGAGGGCTCGACGATCCTGGACGCCTGCCGGGCGGCCGGCAAGGACGTGCCCACCCTGTGCGAGGGCGACACCCTGACCCCGAAGAACGCCTGCCGGGTCTGTGTCGTGGAGGTCGAGGGCGCCAGGACCCTCGTCCCGGCCTGCTCCCGCAAGGCCGAGCCCGGCATGGAGGTGCGGACGGACACCGAGCGCGCCCGGCACAGCCGCAAGGTCGTCCTCGAACTCCTCGCGTCGTCGGTCGACCTCTCGACGACCCCGAAGGTCGCGGGATGGATCAAGGAGTACGAGGCGAAGCCGGACCGCTTCGGCCCGGACGCGGCCCGGCTGAACGAGGAACCGAAGGTCGACAACGAGCTCTACGTCCGGGACTACGACAAGTGCATCCTGTGTTACAAGTGCGTGGACGCCTGTGGGGAGCAGTGGCAGAACACGTTCGCGATCTCCGTCGCGGGCCGGGGCTTCGACGCCCGGATCGCCGTGGAGCACGACGCCCCGCTCACCGACTCGGCGTGCGTGTACTGCGGCAACTGCATCGAGGTGTGCCCGACGGGCGCGCTGTCCTTCAAGTCGGAGTTCGACATGCGGGCGGCGGGCACCTGGGACGAGGCGGCGCAGACGGAGACGACCACGGTGTGCGCGTACTGCGGTGTGGGCTGCAACCTCACACTCCATGTGCAGGACAATGAGATCGTGAAGGTCACCTCGCCGCACGACAACCCGGTGACTCACGGCAACCTCTGCATCAAGGGCCGTTTCGGCTACCAGCACGTACAGAACCGGGACTGAGACACGACATGGGACGAGTCACGGAACGACGCAAGGTGATCCGCATCCGGGACGGCGCGGTCTCCACCCGCCCGGACACGCTCGTCGCCGAGGAACCGATGGAGATCCGGCTGAACGGCAAGCCGCTCGCGATCACCATGCGCACCCCGGGCGACGACTTCGCCCTGGCGGCGGGGTTCCTGGTCAGCGAGGGGGTACTCGCCGAGCGGTCGGACCTGCAGAACATCGTCTACTGCGCGGGCGCGACGGGTGGGGGCACCTCCCGCTCGAGCGAAGCCGAGAGTGGGGGAGGCTCCAACACGTACAACGTGGTGGACGTGAGGACCGCGCCCGGGGTGGCCGTCCCCGACATCACCCTCGAACGCAACGTCTACACCACCTCGTCCTGCGGGCTGTGCGGCAAGGCGTCGCTGGACGCCGTCCGGACGACGGCCCGGTGGGCCGTCGACGACACCCACGGGGGTGACGCTCCCCCGGTCCGGCTCGACCCCGACCTCCTCGCGGGCCTCCCCGACCGGCTCCGCGCGGCCCAGCGGGTCTTCGACCGGACCGGGGGTCTGCACGCGGCGGCCCTGTTCAGCGAGGACGGCGAACTGCTCGACGTACGGGAGGACGTCGGGCGGCACAACGCGGTGGACAAGCTGGTGGGGCGGGCCCTGCAGAGCGGGGCGCTGCCGCTGTCGAGGGCCGTGCTGCTGGTGTCGGGGCGGGCCTCGTTCGAGCTGGCGCAGAAGGCGGTGATGGCGGGGATCCCGGTGCTGGCGGCGGTGTCGGCGCCGTCGTCCCTAGCGGTGGACCTGGCGGCGGAGACCGGGTTGACGCTGGTGGGGTTCCTGAGGGGGGCCTCCATGAACGTGTACGCGGGCGAGCACCGTGTCGCTCTGCGGGCCGCGGCCGGGGTCGACCAGAGCGGCTGAGCGGTGCCTCCGCGACACGGCGGCGGGGCCCCTTGCGGCGGGGAGCGCCCCCTGCGCCGCGGGGGGCTCCGCCTTTGCCGCCGGGTGCGCGCCATGGGCCCACCGGTTTTGACGCCGGGTGCGCGTGCGCGTGGCTTCTCGCGCAGTTCCCCGCGCCCCTGAAAAGCAGGGGCTGCGCCCCGTGCTTTTCAGCCCCGCGCCCCGTCGCCTTCCAGGCCCGCAGCACCGCCGCATCCAGGCCCGCAGGGCCGTGGTCGGCGAGATCCTGCGACTGCCCATGGACCGGGTGGACGCGGGCCACTAACGTCCCTTCCGTGCCCGACGACGCGCGAGTGCGACAGCGGACGGGGGTGGGACCGGTCCTGATCCTGGCCCTGGTCCTGGCCCTCGCCGCCGTGCTGCTCACCGCCCTCCCGGACGACGACCGGGAGGGCGGCGTCGCGTGCACGGCACGTACGATCCGGGACTGGGACCCGGACGCGGCCCTGACCGGCGAGTTCGCCCGGTACGGCGACGACGCGACCCGTACCGACGACTGGACGGGCGGCGACGGCACGCACTCGGTGCGGCTCCCGGACGGCCGGGTGCTGTGGCTGTTCTCGGACACCTATCTCGGTCAGGTCTTCCCGCCGCCCAACCCGGCCGGCGAATCGGTCACCTGGCGGGACGTCTCGACCCCCCTGGTGCGCAACTCGGCCGTGGTGATGTCTACTTCGGGCCGTCTCGAAGCGACGCTCCCGGCGCCCGTCTTCCCGGACCCGGGCCCGCAACGGTGGCGCTGGCCGGTAGCCGCCCGGGTCGAGCCCCGCTCCCCCGGCTCGGACGAGAAGGTCGTACGGGTGCTGTTGTGGACGCGTACGGCGGGACGGTCGCCGTGGATCTACGGGGTGCCCACCGCGACCGAGGTCGCCACCCTGTCGCTGCCCGACCTGCGCCTGGAGGGCATCACGACGGTGCTGGACCAGGAGGCGGTCGCCGATCCGGCCCGGCGGGTGCTGTTCGGGACGACGGCCGTGGACGCGGGCGAGTGGACGTACGTCTTCGGCGGCACCGACGCCCAGGCCGCCTCCCGGCCGGCCTCCCACGCCTACGTGGCTCGGGTGCCGCGCGGCCGGCTCGGGGAGCCGGGGGCGTGGGAGTACTGGGACGGGAAACGGTGGGCGGTGCGGGGGCGGCCGGAGGCGGTGCTCGGCAACGGTGAGGACAAGGGGGTGGGCAGTGCCTTCACCGTCGTCCGGGACGGGCGCACGTATGTGCTGTTCACCATGGCCGCCGGGACGGCGGGGCTGACGACCGTGACGGCGTACTGGGCCTGCTCCCCCGCCGGGCCCTGGCACGGGCCCACCAAGGGCTTCAGTCCGCCGCTGCCGAACAGCGGCGTCGCGGCGTACAACCCGCAGGCGCACCGGGCGGTCGACGACGGGCGGCTGGTGCTCAGCTACGACGTCAACTGGCTGGACGCAGACGCGGCGGCGGCGCAGCTGCACATCACGCGGAACGTGTCCCTGTACCGACCGCGGTTCGTATCGCTTCGTCTGGCTGCTCCGTGACCGCCGGCTCCTCCACCGGGTCGTGGGCGCGGCGCTTGGCGATGACCGCGCAGACCATGAGCTGCATCTGGTGGAACAGCATCAGCGGCAGGACGGCGAGCGAGGCCTCGGGGCCGAACAGGACGCTCGCCATGGGCAGTCCGGAGGCGAGGGACTTCTTGGAGCCGGCGAACTGGATGGCGACCCGGTCCGCCCGGTCGAAGCGCAGCGCCTTCGCGCCGTACCAGGTGAGCAGCAGCATCACCGCGAGCAGGACCGCCTCCACGACGAGCAGTCCGGCGAGTCGCAGCGGGCTGACCTGGCTCCAGATGCCGCGCACCATGCCCTCGCTGAAGGCGACGTAGACGACAAGGAGGATGGAGCCCCGGTCGACGAGGCCGAGGATCCGCTTGTGCCGGGTGACGAAGCCGCCGATCCAGCGGCGGGCGAGCTGTCCCGCGACGAACGGCACCAGCAACTGGAGCACGATCTTCAGCAGCGAGTCGGCGGAGAAGCCGCCGGCGCTGCCGCCCAGCAGGCTCGCGGCGAGCAGCGGGGTGATCACGATGCCCGCGAGGGAGGAGAAGGAGCCCGCGCAGATCGCGGCGGGGACGTTGCCCCGGGCCATCGAGGTGAAGGCGATGGAGGACTGGATGGTGGACGGGACGAGGGTGAGGAAGAGCAGACCGGTGTAGAGGGAGTGGTCGAGAAAGACCGGTTCGAGGCCGCGGGCCGCCAGGCCCAGCAGCGGGAAGACGACGAACGTGCAGGCCAGGACGGTGACGTGGAGCCGCCAGTGCTTGAGGCCGTCGAGGGCCTCGCGGGTGGAGAGCCGGGCGCCGTAGAGGAAGAAGAGGAAGGCGATCGCGGCCGTGGACGCCCCCGAGGCGACCTCGGCGGCCGTACCCCGCGCCGGGAGGAGCGCCGCGACGCCCACCGTTCCGAGCAGCAACAGGATGTACGGGTCGATCGGCATCCAACTCGGCCACTTGAGGCGTTTCACGGTGCTCCACGTACTTTCGATGAGGGTGCGTCAGGGGCCGGAAGGCCCCTCTCCATCGTCCTCTCCCGACCCTTGATCGGGAATCCTTCATACCGCTCTGACTGTCATCGCGTTCCACGATAAGCGGGTAGGGTGGCGATCGTGTACGACCCCTCCCAGCTGCGTACCTTCCTGGCCGTCGCGCAGACCCTGAGCTTCACCCAGGCCGCCCGGCGGCTGGGGCTGCGGCAGTCCACGGTCAGCCAGCATGTGCGCCGGCTGGAGGACGCGACCGGGCGGCAGCTGTTCTCCCGGGACACGCACTCCGTGGAGCTGACGGAGGACGGCGAGGCGATGCTCGGCTTCGCCCGGCGGCTGCTGGAGGTGCACGAGCAGGCGACGGCGTTCTTCACCGGGACCCGGCTGCGCGGACGGCTGCGGTTCGGCGCCTCGGAGGACTTCGTGCTGACCCGGCTCCCGGAGATTTTGGAGGCCTTCCGGCACGACCATCCCGAGGTGGACCTGGAGCTGACCGTCGAGCTGTCGGGCACGCTGCACGAGCGGCTCGCGGCGGGCAAGCTCGATCTGGTGCTGGCCAAGCGCCGCCCGGAGGACCCCCGCGGCGAACCCGTCTGGACGGACCGCCTGGTGTGGATCGGCGCGGAGCGGCTCCGCCTCGACGCCGACCGCCCCGTCCCGCTGATCGTCTACCCACCGCCGGGCATCACCCGCGCCCTCGCCCTGGAGGCACTGGAGCGCGAGGGCCGCGCCTGGCGGATCGCCTGCACCAGCGGCAGCCTCAACGGCCTCGTCGCCGCCGCCCGCGCGGGCCTCGGCGTGATGGCGCATTCCCGTCGTCTGGTGCCCCCTGGTCTGGTCCGCGTCCCGGAGCGGGCCGGGCTGCCGGAACTCGGCGAGGTCGACTTCGTGCTGGTCCACGGCCGGCGTCCCGGTGCGGCGACGAGCGCGGCGGACGCCCTGGCGGCGGCCATCCTCTCCGGCGGTGACCGGCTCCACGGCCGCGCGCGAGGGGTGTGACGGGCCCGGTGGAGCTGAACGAGGCTCACGTTTTCCCAGGCCAGACCGTGTTCACGAGGACCCGCACCGTAACCGGACCGTGCGGGTTCGGTGGAGATTACGCTCCCGAAACTTACTGAGGCGTCAGGAAGCGCGCCGGAGACCTCCCCATCTGCGTGTGTTTTCCGGCGCCACCCCCTGCCTTACCCCCGAATG
>NZ_JARGEE010000779.1:0-2000 GCF_033794485.1 Streptomyces sp. MB09-02B | reverse complement strand
CCCCACATGCCCCCCACCAACCAGCTCTCCACCCACCACCTCGACCTGCGCTACGGCGACCGCACCATCGTCGGCGGGCTCGACCTGACGCTGCCCGGCGGGGCCGTGACCGCGATCGTCGGCCCCAACGCCTGCGGCAAATCAACCCTGTTGAGAGGGCTCAACCGACTGCTCGCCCCCACCGCAGGCACGGTCACCCTCGACGGCTCCGACATCCACCGCATGTCCGCCCGCGCACTCGCCCTCCGCATGGGACTGCTGCCGCAACAGCCCGTCACCCCCGAGGCGATCACCGTCGAGGCACTCGTACGGCTCGGCCGCTACCCGCACCAACGCCTGCTCAGCCCCTGGTCGGCCGCCGACCAGCGCGCCGTGGACGAGGCACTGGACCGCACCGGTACGACGGCGCTGCGGGACCAGCCCGTCGACAGACTCTCCGGCGGACAGCGCCAACGCGCCTGGATCGCCCTGGCGTTGGCGCAGGACACCGAACTCCTGCTGCTCGACGAACCCACCACCTTCCTCGACCTCCGGCACCAGCTCGACGTCCTCGACCTGGTCGCCGACCTGCACGCCGAAGCCGGCCGCACCGTGGTGATGGTGCTGCACGACCTCGGACAGGCCGCCCGTTACGCCGACCACATGGTCGTGCTCAAGGACGGGCGGCTCGCCGCCGCCGGCCCACCGGCCGAGGTGCTCGACGCGGACCTGGTCAAGTCCGTGTTCGACGTGGACTGCCGGGTCATTCCCGACCCGGAGACCGGCACACCGCTGGTCGTCCCGAAGAGCGGCGCGGCACGGCACACCACCGCGCCCGCCAGCGCCTGACCGCCCCTCACCGTCACCCACCGACCCGCAAATCAACTCACCCTCACCCACACCCTCACCACTTCACCTGTTCACCCCTTCACCGAGAAAGACCACCCCTCATGCTCAAGCGATCACCCCTGCGCGGATTCGGCCGTCCCACCGCCGCGCTGCTCACCGTCGTCCTCGGCACGGGCCTCCTGGCCGCCTGCGGCGACTCCGACACGACGAAGGCGGACGACGCCGCCCAGGCCGGTGCGGACAGCGCCGCCTTCCCCCGCACGCTCAAGACCGTGATGGGAGACGTCAAGATCCCGGCGCAGCCCAAGAAGGTCGTCGTCCTCGACACCGGTGAGCTCGACGACGTCACCCTGCTCGGCATCGACCCGGTCGGCGCCGTCGCCCCGCACTTCAAGACGGAGGGCGGCTTCCCCACGTACCTGGAGGGCGACCTCAAGAACACCACGGACGTCGGCCCGCTCCTGGAGCCGAACCTGGAGAAGATCGCCTCCCTCAAGCCGGACCTGATCCTGTCCTCCAAGGTCCGGCACGAGAAGGTCTACGACAAGCTCAGCGCCATCGCCCCGACCGTCTTCACCGAGACCACCGGCGGTGTGTGGAAGGAGAACCTCGAGGTCCACGCCGAGGCACTGGGTCTGGAGGACGAGGCCGAGACGAAGCTGAAGGAGTACGAGACCCGGGCCGAGGCGCTCGGCGCGGCCATCAAGAAGAAGGACGGCGCCCTGCCGACCGTCTCCGTGGTCCGCTTCGTCGCCGGCCCGACCCGGCTCTACGCCTCCAACTCCTACAGCGGTGTCGTCCTGAACGACGTCGGCTTCCAGCGCCCCAAGTCGCAGGTCTCCGACGACCCGGCCGTCACCATGAAGGACGTCGGCCCGGAGGAGATCGACCAGGCCGACGCCGACCTGATCTTCGTCACCACCGCCGACACCCCGGACAAGACCCAGCAGAAGCAGGTCACCTCCAACCCCGTCTGGAAGGACCTGCCCGCCGTCAAGGACCGCAAGGTCTTCGAGGTCCCGGACGAGACCTGGATGTCCGGCATCGGCGTCCAGGCCGCCGAGGAGATGCTCGCCGACATCGCCAAGGCCACCGGCGTCGAACTCCCGAAGCAGTAACTCCCGCGGTACCCGGGGCGGGCCCCACCACGAGACGGGCCCGCCCCGCCCCAC
>NZ_JARGEE010000778.1:0-2025 GCF_033794485.1 Streptomyces sp. MB09-02B | reverse complement strand
ACTCCTCTCCGCCTGACGCCCTCGGCCTCCCTGACACCTCCCGCCGTCCGGACGGCGGGAGGTGTCAGGGAGGCCGAGGGCGTCAGGCGGAGAGGAGTCACCCGAAAGGGCGGAGCCGTCGGGCAAGGCGGAAGCGTCAGGCGCGTCGGAGGTGTCCGTTACGGCGGACGCGTCCGGCAGGGCGGAGCCGTCGGCGATGCGGGAGGCGCCAGGCCCGGGGGAGCCGCCCTGGGGGTCGGACGTGCCCGGTGAGTCGGGTGTGTTCGGTGAGTCGGAGGTGTTGGGGCGGGTGGAGGCGTTGGGGCAGGTGGGGGGCATGGCGACTCATTCCGTGCTGGTGGAGCGACTGTGCCTTCGGGCGGACGCCGTGGTGTTCCGGGGCTGCCGTGACGGTCGGCCGGGGCACCGCGACTGCCGGCCCCGCGCTACCGCGAGGGGCCCCCGGTCCGATGCCGGTGGGCCAGCGCCTCGTACGACGCCGACAGCGCCGGCGCGGCCGACTCGTACGTCCGTTGCGCCACGCCGACGAACAGGCAGTCCACGACCAGGAGTTGACTCGTCCGGGACGACATCGCCGCCGGTCGCAGCTCGCTCTCCCGCGCCGTGGACGTCGTCAGGACGTGGTCGGCGTACTGGGAGACCGGCCCGTCCGGGCGGCCGGTGATCGCGACCGTCGTGGCCCCGTGGTCGAAGGCGACCCGCAGCGGCTCGATGACGTCGCCCGTGGAGCCGGAGTGGGTGATCGCCACGGCCACGTCCTTCGCGCGGAGCTGCACCGCGTTGGTGACGGCGAGGTGCGGGTCGCTGTGCGCCTGGGCTATCAGCCCTATGCGGAGCAGTTTCTGCGTGAGGTCCTGGGCGACCAACCCGGACGCCCCGACCCCGTACACATCGATGCGCCGCGCCCCGGCGAGCGCCGCGACCGCCGCGCCGAGCTGGCCCATGTCGAGTCCGGCCGCCGTGTCCGCGAGGGTCTGCTGCTCGTCGTACGCGAGCTTGGCGACCACGTCGGGCAGCGGGTCGTCCACCGCGATGTCGGCCGTGACCGAGGGCGCGCGGCCCGACTGCTGGTGGGCGGCGAGACCGGCGAGGGCGAGCCGCAGGTCCCGGTAGCCCGGGTAGCCGAGGAGGCGGGCGGTGCGCACGACCGTGGCCTCGCTGGTGCCGGTGAGCTCGGCGAGGCCGGTGACCGTGAGCGCCGCGCAGGCGGCCGGGTCGTTCGCCACGGCCTCCGCGACGCGCTGCATGGAGCGGGTCATGGAGGGCGCCAGCGTCCGCACCTTCGCCGCGAGGGCGGCGGGGCGGGCGGCGCGGGTGGACCGGACGCCGGGGAGAAAATTTCCTTCACGTCATCGCTCACATCTTGAAAGATATTTTCTGTCGGGCGGGATGGTCAAGGCCCGCACAATGGACGCATGAGTACCGGCAGTGACCCCGTGAGCCCCCTTGAGCAGACGCTGCACGCCGCCCGCGCCCTCGTGCTCGCCGATCTGGTGTCCGGGCAGGTCGCCGAGGCGGACATCGTCTCGATGGTCGAGGAGTCCGTCGCGCAGCGCCGCTGGTGGGTCGAGCAGTGGCCGGACGGCGCGGCGTACGTCGCCGGGCTCGTCGCCCAGGACGTCCAGGACGCCCTGCTCGAACGGTACGGCCGCTGGCCCCTCTGCCCGGTCTGCGGCGCCGGCGACCCGCACGCGCTCGACGTGGAGCCGGAGCTCGGGCCTGATCCACAGTGGGTGTGTCACAAGGCGGGGGTACGGGTCGCGGCGCTGGGCGCGCTCGGTGGGGCGGCGTCCTCGTGACCCTCTACGTCGATCCGCCCACCTGGCCGGGGCACGGGCGTATGTGGTCCCACCTCGTGAGCGACGTGTCCTTCGACGAACTGCACGCCTTCGCCAGGGAGGTGGGCATCCCCGAGCGCGCCTTCGAGCGCGACCACTACGACATCCCGTCCCACCGCTACGCGGAGGTCGTGCGGGCGGGGGCCGTGGAGGTGGGCTCGAAGGAGCTGCTGCGTCGGCTTACGGG
>NZ_JARGEE010000777.1:0-2044 GCF_033794485.1 Streptomyces sp. MB09-02B | reverse complement strand
AGTTGTGTGGGGCCCTGCTGCTAAGGCCTAGGTCTCCACGGCGCCTGGACGAGGTGTCTGCAAGACCGCCTCGACCTCGAGCCTGACGCAGTCGGCGGCGTCCGCCGCCGACTGCGTCAGGCTCGGGCTCGCGTCGGTTCCTCCGCCGGTGCTGGCGGGGGCGCTGCGGACGCTCGGCGATGTCGCACGAGGTGGCCCGTGAGCCAGGCGGTGGCGGCCACCGTCGTGCCGAGGAGGACCAGCCCCCAGGTCACCGTGCGCAGGGTGGCCGTGAGGGCGTCGTAGACGGCGCCCGCGGCCGCCGGGGAGACGTCCGGGGGCAGGTCGGCGAGCGTGAGGTGGCGGCCGAGGGCCACGGCGACGCCGAGCAGCGCACCGCCGAGCGCCGCGCCGAGCCCCGTCGCGCAGACGGCCCGACGGCGCTGTGTCGCGACGAGTACACCACCGGCGGCCAGTGCGAGCGCACCGACCGGAAGCCAGAACGCGGCGATTTCGAGCACGCGATACCCCTTTCGAAGCTGGACCAGTTCCGTGGCCGACAACACCTCGACCTCGGTGCGCGCGACCGGGATGCGATGGGCGAACGGCACGTGGTCGCGCACGAGTTGACGTTTGACGCGCTCGCCGACCGGTGCGAGGTCGAGCGTCACCGCCCGCGCCCCGCCGACGCCGGGCCCGCCCGCGCCCCCGCTCTCGGTGTCCTCCGCGCGCACCGCCGTCAGCACCGCGTCGTGCGCCGCCCGGTTCAGCATGTGCCACGCCGTGCGGAACGCCTCGGTCTGGGTGAAGGAGTGCGCCGCGTCGTGCGTGAACTCCCGTACCGGGCGCCGCAGTGGGGGCCCGACCCGGACCTCGCGCAGGACCCCGTCGGCGACCGCGTCCGCGAGCGCCTCCCGTACGTCCGGGTCGGTGGCCAGCGGCGCCATGACCGCCTCGTACCGCGTCCGGTCCCCGAGTTCGTACGTCGCCCACGCGGCCAGCGCGCCCACCGGCGTGAGCAGGCAGGCGAGCGCGGTCAGTACGGCAGACAGGGCGCCGCGGGCTCGGTGGGACACCCCTCCAGGCAAGACCCCCGCCCACGACCTCGCGAGCGCTCCCGACCCACGTGACTGCGAATGGCCCCCCAGGACAAGCCGAACGGGGAGGGAGCCGGGAGCCGACACGGTGGAGCCTCTCGGCGCTCGGGACGACGGCGGCGGCCGACTCCGGCGGCTCCGTCCGGGGCACGATCGTCGCCGGCGTGACCTCAACCTCCGCACACAGCCGGCCACGGACTTCGGTCCGGGGCCGGGTCCGTGGCGTTCACGTGGACCGTCAGTGCAGGCGGTGGCCCTTCGCGTCCTCGTGCGTGTAGTAGCGGTAGAAGGTCACCGCGAAGACCCCCGCCGCGACGGCGAGGGACATGAGCGTCGCGCGCACCACGGTGTGCTGGGAGGCCTGGCTGTAGAGGAAGCCGAAGGCGCAGCCCGCGAAGGCGGCCCAGAGGAGGGCGTGGGGTTCGCGGCGCAGTCGGCGTGCGACGGTCTGTACGGCGATGCAGAGCGCCGCGAACACGAACGCGGTCACGAAGCCGAAGAGGACGTTCCAGCCGGTGATGGGGCCGGCGTCACGGTTCATCGCGGCGGCCCAGTAGCCGTAGACGAGGCCGAGGACCACGGGCAGGACCAGGTTGGTGAGCCGGTGGGTGCGCTCACTGAAGACATCGGGCGAGGCCTGCGCCGTCGACGTGCCCGGCACCGGGGGCCCGCCCGGAAGCCCCGGCCGCCCCGGAGTGGGTGCCGTCTGAGCCATGGGAGCACTCCTCTCTTCCCTCCCCCGCCGGTCTCCGCCCCGTCTTCCAGAGCACACCTGGGGAGGGCCGCTGGCAAGTCGGGGGTGGGCGGCTGCGGGTTCGTCGTTGCTGATCGCGCAGTTCCCCGCGCCCCTCTCCGGCCTGTGGCCGTCGTGAGGCTTGTGGCCGTCGTGAGGCTTGTGGCCGTCGGGCGGCCTGGCCGTCGTCCGATCCGCGGGCACCGTCGGGGGCCGCGGGAGTCCGGGGAAGGGC
>NZ_JARGEE010000776.1:0-2048 GCF_033794485.1 Streptomyces sp. MB09-02B | reverse complement strand
GGGGAGGAGTCGTCGGGGTGCTGGAGGGGGACGTCCGGGCGGTCGGCCCGCCAGGGCTGCCGGGACTGCCGGGACTGCTGGGGCTCCGGCCGCTCCCGCTCCGGCTGCCGCTGCCGGGTGGCCGACCGGTCCCACTCGCCCTCGCCCAGCACGAGCATCGGGTCGAACATCACGACGACGCCCGCGAGGAGCAGGAAGATGACCGGCCCGATGAGCATGGGCAGCAGGATCGTCGTGGGTGATTCGCCGGTGAACGTGCCGCCGGTCGTGCCGTGGAGATGCACCCCCACCGCGGCCATCCCGGTGTAGTGCATGCCGGACACGGCGACCCCCATGACCAGGCTGGCCCCCAGGCTGGTCACGAAGCCCCGGATCGACACGGCCGCCCAGAGCGCGGCGGTCGCGGCGACGATGGCGATGCCCACGGAGAGGGCGACGACCGCGATGTCGTACTGGATGTAGCCGTTCAACTGGATGGCGGCCATGCCCAGATAGTGCATGGCGGCGACGCCGAGGCCCGTGACGGACCCCGCCGCGCAGAGCGTGGACGTGCTGACGCCGCGGTAGCCCACGGCGAAGACCCCGATGCCGACGACGATGATGGCGACGGCGAGGCTGAGCACCGTCAGTCCGACGTCGTAGTGGATGGGGCTCTCCTTCACCCGGAAGCCGACCATCGCGATGAAGTGCATCGTCCAGATGCCGCAGCCGATGCTCGCGGCCCCCAGCGCCAGCCACCCGGGCTTCCAGGAGCGCTCGTTGTAGACCGACCTGACCACGCAGCGCAGTCCTAACGCGGCGCCCAGGCAGGCCATGACATAGGCGGCCACCGGGGTGACCGCACCGTAGCTGAAACCGTCGACAGTGCCTTGCATATGCCAAATCCCCCCGATACATGGCCAGTTGCGCAATGGCTGGTTGCGGGAGGCAAGTCTGGTGCAAGCGCGTACCGGAGCGCTCCGTTTTCCAAGAGTTACTGTCGGTATCTGCTCGACGGGTGATCGACTTTGGGTGACTCGATACTGATTCGTGGTCAAAATCCGCGACGCGCAGGGCCTGAGCTTGATTTCTCAAGCTCAGGCCATGGCTTTACGGCGGGTTGTCGGTGCTGTGCCGAGCCGTCGGCGCGATGCGGTATCGGTGCTGCGCCGCGTCGGCGCTAGGCCGCGTCGTTGAGGAGCCGCCCGAGGTGTTCCCGTCCCGCCGCCAGCAGCTCCGGCAGCGGCGCGGCCGCCTCGTACCACCGCTTCTCGTACTCCCAGCAGAGCCAGCCGTCCCACTCCTTGCGGGAGAGGAGTTCGACGCACTCGCCGAGCGGGAGGACGCCCGCGCCGAGCGCGAGGGGGGTGGTGTCGTCGGCGGAGGCGATGTCCTTGACCTGGACGTAGCCGAGGAAGGGGGAGAGGGCGGCGTAGGACTCGGCCGGCTGCTCGCCGCCGAGCCAGGTGTGCATCACGTCCCAGAGCGAACCGACGCTGCCGTGGCCGACCGGGCCGAGCACCCGGATCGCCTCGGCGCCGGTGCGATGCGAGTCGTGGGTCTCCAGCAGCACGCGTACGCCCCGGTCGGCCGCGTCCTCCGCCGCCGTGCCGAGCCGCCGTGCCGCGATCGCGTCCGCCTCCTCCACGCTCTGGCCGCCGGCCAGGTCGGCCCCGGGGAAGACGCGGACGAAGGGGGCGCCCAGGTCCCGGGCCAGGTCGAGGAGGGAGCGGATCTCGTCCAGTACGGGGCCGTCCTCGCCCGGCGCGGCGACCCGCGCGTACCCGGCGACCCCCAGGATCTCCACGCCCGCCGCCTTGAACTCGGCCGCCACCTCGGCCCGTTCGTCGGCCCCGATGCCCGGGTGCACCGGCTCCTCGGGATGGGCACGCAGTTCGACGCCGTGGTAGCCGTGCGTCGCGGCGAGTCGTACGACGTCGGCGATGGGGAGACCGGGAACACCGAGGGTGGAGAACGCGAGTTTCATGCCTTCGGACCGTACACGTTGCCCGGGCCGGTACGGCACCCCGGCCGGGGGTGGGCAGGGGTGTGGATTAAAACCAATCGGA
>NZ_JARGEE010000775.1:0-2058 GCF_033794485.1 Streptomyces sp. MB09-02B | reverse complement strand
AGGTTGTTGTGCTAGGTGTTCGGCACTACAATGTGTATGTGACTGGATTAGTAATAATGTTTTGTCATCTTCATTGTTTTTTTTTTTAATATTACGGCGGCCCACCCAATCTCTAAATGGCTATTTGTCGGGAGCGCCAGATGTGTGTAAGAGGGGAGGGCGGCAGGGGCCGGCCTGCCCGGCGGGCGTCAGCGAGGGGCGTCCCCGGCGGGCGTGCACTGCCCCGCGGCACCCGGCACGCCCGGCACGCCGGACGCCTGGGGGCCCGTGCCGCCCGGATCGAGCTGGCCCAGGGCGCGCCGGGCGGCCACCGCCGGCAGCAGCAGCTGCCAGAAACCCGTGATCGAACGGTGGGACAGCCAGTTCCTGTCGCCTCTGTTCAGCACCTCGAACCCGGTGGTCGCGGCCACCACGGTGGCCACCAGCTGCTCCCGGGACACCCCCGCGGCGAGCGCTTTTTCGTGCGCGGCCTGTGCCACCAGCGCCTGCACGCACCGCTGCCACTGGCGGTGGAGGCTGAGGCCGCTGTGCGGCGGGCCCGTGGCGCAGTTGAGCTGGAACCCGGCGCGCACCACCACCTCCCCGTGCAGCAGGTGCGCCAGCGCGTGCGAGAGGTTCACCAGCGCCTGCAAGGCGTTCACCCGCACCAGCCCCGCGTCGTCCGCCGCCCGGCGCAGAGAGCGGGCGGCGGACGTCTCCACGGCGTCGGCCACGGCGGCCTTGTTCACGAAGTGGAAGTGCAGGGCCCCCCGGCTCACACCGGCGCCCGAACTGATCTCGTCCAGGCTGGCTCCGGCATAGCCGTGCCGCTCGAACAGCTCGGCTGCCGAGTGGATCAGAGCGCTGCGGGTACGGGCGGACCGCTCCTGTTTGCTCACTGGTTGGCTCCCGTTGCGAACGTATGGCTGCCTAGCGCATATATAAAACCAGTATGACGGTTTAATTTCTAGCTCTGGGTCCACCCGCCCCCCCAATGGCCGGGTATCGATCATTCCGCTTGGCGGACCGGCCGCCGCCGGCGGGGGGCGCGCCGGCGGGGACCGTGCACGCGAGGGCCGCCCCGGCACCCCGGGGTGAGCGGGGCGGAACCGGCTCGCTGCGGACCGCCGGCCGGGGAGGTGAGGCCCCGGAGGACTCCGGGTGAGGCAAAGACTTTGACAAACCGCATGCGCGGTTTGTAATGTCGGTTCAAAGGTCTACTTGGGATGCGCCTGGTGCGCGGACATGGGGGAGACACGATGGATGGGCAGTCGACGGACCTGCTGGCACCGCGGATACCGCGGCACCGCGACTCGGAGCCCCCGGTGGGGGATGCCTCCGGCGTAGCGGGGGCGGGACCGGTGGCCCGTCCCCGCCGGGAGGCCCTGCGCATCCTGGTGGTGGAGAACGAGGCCCGGGCCGCCGACTCCCTGGTGCTCGGCCTGCGCCGGCACGGTTACCGGGCGGAAAGCGTGGCGACCGGCGCCAAGGCACTGCAGGTGCACGGGAGTGCGGACCTGATCCTGCTCGACCTCGATCTGCCCGACCTGGACGGTCTCGAGGTCTGCCGCAGTATCCGGGCCACCTGTGAGACCCCGGTCATCGCCGTCACCGCGCGGGACTCCGAACTCGACCGGGTGCTGGGCCTGCAGGCCGGCGCGGACGACTACATGGCCAAGCCCTACGGCTTTCGTGAACTGATGGCCCGGATGGAAGCCATCATGCGCAGGGTCAGGCCGTCCCAGCCCCTTGAGCAGGTCATCCTGCGCGGCCCGCTCAGGATCGACGCCGGCACACGCGAGATCCGCCTCGACGGGCGGTCCGTGGAGGTGACGCGCAAGGAGTTCGACCTGCTGCACCTGCTGGCGTCCCAGCCCGAAACGGTCATCTCCCGCAAGCAGTTGATGACCCAGGTCTGGGACGACTCCTGGTCGCGGCCGGGGCGCACCATCGACACGCATGTGAGCAGCCTGCGCAGCAAGCTGGGAGCCAGCACCTGGGTCATCACCGTGCGCGGGGTCGGCTTCCGGCTCGGCCATCCCTGACACATCCGCCCCGCCCGCCCCGCCGGCCATGCCC
>NZ_JARGEE010000774.1:0-2062 GCF_033794485.1 Streptomyces sp. MB09-02B | reverse complement strand
GCATGGAACGCCACCGCCCCGAGCGTGCTCCCCGCGCTTGAGCCGACGTAGTACGCCGACTGGTACAGCGCGGACGCCTGCGCCCGCCCCCGCTTCGCCGTGTGGCTGACCGACGACGAGGCGACAGCATGCCCGGCGAAGAAGCCCGCGGTGATGAGGACCAGACCCAGCAGGACCAGAACCAGGGAGTCGGAGAGGGTGAAGAACAGCCCGGTGGTCGTCGTACCGCCCGCGAGGTACAGCGCACCCCGACGCCCGAGCCGCCCCGCCAGCCGCCCGGCGGTGGACGCGGACACCGTACCCACCAGGTACACGAGGAAGATCGACCCGATGATCCCCTGCGGCAGCGAGAAGGGCGCCTCGGTCAGCCGGTAGCCGATCACCGTGTACACGGCACCGAAGACCGTCATGAACAGCGCGCCGATCGCGTACAGCCGCCGCAGCAGCGGGTTGCCGAGGTGCGCCCGGACCGTACGGGCCAGGACCTTGGGCCGCAGCGACCCGGCGACGAAGTGCCTCGGCGCCGGCAGCAGCACCCGGAAGGCCACCGCGCAGCCCACGGCGATCATGCCGAGCACCGCCAGCGCGACCCGCCAGCCCCACTCCTGGGCGACCCACCCCGTGACGACCCGCCCGCTCATGCCGCCGACACTGTTGCCGGCGACGAAGAGACCGATCGCCGTGATGAGCGCCTTGGGCCGCACCTCCTCGGCGAGGTAGGCGGTGGCCGAGGCCGGCACCCCGGCCAGCGCGGCACCCTGCACGGCCCGCAGCACCACCAGCGCCCCCAACGAGGGCGCGAAGGGGATCAGCAGCCCGACCGTCACCGCGACCGCCAGCGACGCGGTCATCAGCGTCCGCCGCCCGAACCGCTCCGACAGCGCGCTCATCGGCAGCACGAACAGCGCCAGCGCACCCGTCGCCGCCGACACCGTCCAGCTGGCCGCGCTCGCCGTCGTCCCGAAACCGTCCGAGATCAACGGCAGCAGCGCCTGAGTGGAGTAGAGGAGAGCGAAGGTCGCGACACCCGCGAGGAACAGCGCGAGGCTCATCCGCCGGTAGCCGGGCCCGCCCGGGGCCACACGGGAATCGATGGTGGTGATGACTGATCCGGCGCCCACGCTGGTGGACGCCTCGGTACTCGCGGAAGGCATGCCTCGAAACTACGTACGGAGACATTCATCCGTCCAATGCACGGAACCGTCATAATCGTTCCTGTGATGCATCAGCAGAGGTCAGGGCCGCGACTGTCACCGTCCGGTGACACAGGAGACATCGAGCACGCCGAGCGCACCGAGCACGCCGAACGAATGGAGGACATCGAGGACATCGTTCTGCGGCTCGCCCCCCGCCTCGCCTACTTCGCCGGGGTCGCCCGCACCGAGCACGTCACCCGGGCCGCACAGGAGATGCAGGTCCCGCAGTCGACGCTGTCGCGGGCGATGGTCCGCCTGGAACAGGACCTGGGCGTCGACCTGTTCGCCCGCCGGGGGCGCACGGTCTCCCTCACCCACGCCGGCCGCACCTTCCACGCCTCCGTCGAGCGCGCCCTCACCGAGATCGAACGCGCCGCCGACGAGGTCCGCGCCGACGCCGACCCCGCCACCGGCAAGGTCGCCTTCGGCTTCCTGCACACCATGGGCGCCGAAACCGTCCCCGGCCTCCTCCAGGCCTTCCGCGCCGAGCACCCCCGCGTCCGCTTCAGCCTCGTCCAGAACTACGGCGAGGCCATGCTCGAACGCCTGCGCGCGGGCGAGCTCGACCTCTGTCTCACCTCACCCGTCCCGGACGCCCCCGACCTGGTGGCCCGCCGGCTCGACGAACAGAAGCTGCGTCTCGTCGTCCCCGCCGACCACCGCCTCGCCGCCCGCAAACGCGTCCGCCTAGCCGAGGCCGCCGACGAAACCTTCGTCACCCTCGAACCCGGCTACGGCATGCGCCGCATCACCGACGACCTCTGCAAGGAGGCCGGCTTCAAGCCGCGCATCGCCTTCGAGGGCGAGGAGGCTGAGACCCTACGGGGCCTGGTGGCGGCGGGCCTGGGCGTGGCCCTCCTCCCGCC